>NZ_CP018914.1:890000-1190000 GCF_001951015.1 Rickettsia rickettsii | reverse complement strand
TTTTTGTCATTGCGAGGAAAATTACGAAGTAATTGACGAAGCAATCCAGTAAAAAATTCTGATTTACAGTATTTTGATTATTTTTCCTAGATCCTACGGCTGCAGAGTTGTTGTATGGTTAGCCCGTACGATGTTATTCCCGCAGAAGCGGGAATCCAGAAAAATAACTTCAATATTGATATACATATTTGGTAAACTAAAAAAACTTGTTTTTTGATGTTTTACTAGATTCCCGCTTCTGCGGGAATGACATAAACTGAGCCAGGCAACAACACCTACAAGCTTGCAGAGTTATAGTAGAGATGGCATTGATATTCATGCCAACAAACTCTTAAAGACTCTTTTTGCCTTTATAAAACGTTACGTTTATTTGATGTATTGCTGCAAAGCCTAAATAAATTTTAATACGTTCTAGAATAATATCTTGATAATAAGGTAATTTTGCTGCAGTAGCATTATCTTCAGCTTGTATAAACAGCGTATTAATCTTTTGTTTTTTATAAGTATAGGTGGTGATTTTTAAAGGTAATGCTTTAGTGCTGAAGTTAAATCCGACTATTTTATTCCAGTTAATCATGATTTCAGGCAGCAATGGATGTTGTTTAGCAAATATACGCCTAACTATTTTATCGATATCCTCTTTAATTAGCTTCATTTTAATAAACTCTGCACTGTTAAAGTTATGACGGCTAAAGCAAGCATTATAGATATTACGGGAAAATGTAAAGATGTAACCGATATGATCATTAAAAATATATTACAAACTGCTATAATCGATACTACTTGTTTATGAGATTTGCCTTTTTGTACTGCTTTTTGAAAAAAATGTTTTAAATGAGGCTGCCAAATTTTTTCTTTATTGAGTAGCCGAATTAATATGGTTAGCACTGCATCAGTGATGTAATATAAGCTAGCAATAGCACAAGCTATAAATAAATTAGTGCTTGTAAGAGCCAGCAGGAGCAAACAAAGACCCGTTAAGAATCCAAGACTAATACTTCCCACGTCGCCTAAAAATATTTTTGCCGGGTGCCAATTAAATATTAAAAAACCACAAGAACAACCAAGAATAATAACATTTACACTAGCTATAAAATATGGATTATTAATAGTCGGAAATTGTAAAAAACATAATATAAGCATAGTGCTAGATAGATGGATAGATTCCACACAACTCATACCGTCTATACCGTCCATAAAATTATATATATTAATAAAACCGCTTAAAGCTATAACTAAAATAGAATATATTAGTATATGTACAGAGTTTAGCTGCGAAAAAAGAAAAATAGCAAAAGCTGCACAAATTAAGTGGACTATTAAACGAATTAGAATAGGTACGGCTTTTAAGTCATCTAAAAAGGAAATCGAAGCAATTGCCAATAATAACGGTAATATTTTTATTGAATTAACAAAGTTATTGCTCGTTATATATTCAAACCCGCTCAAAGCAATCATTACAACAACTACAATAGCAAGACCGCCGCCGCGCGGTGTTATCTTATCATGAGAACGACGGTTACTTGGTATATCAACTAAACCGATAGTAGGAAGATATTTAGTTAATATATATGTTAATATAGCGGTGGATATAAAAGAAAAAATAAATAATGTGCTGTAGCTATTTATATTCATAGGAACATATTAGATTTAAAACTATAATATTTACGGTTTGGCATGTCTCTACTATCTTATTTGTCATATGAATGTTGGTTTTTGAAGGTTCAGGGCTACCGCTTGGATGATGATGCACAAGTATAAGGCTGCTTGCTTCGTTAAATAAAGCTCGTTTAATTATCTCACGTGGATATACCGTAGCTTGGTCTATAGTTCCTTGACTTAAAACCTCATCAGCAATTAAAATATTTTTCTTATTCAAAAATAATATACGAAATTGCTCGAGTCGCATATTGCCCATATTAACTTTTAAATAATCAATCCAAGAACTCCAAGAAGCATTAATATTTTTATTTATTATTTTTTGTTTCAATACTCTAATGTATCAGCTCACGTAGAGCAAAATTGATATATAAATTTTCATTGGTGCCTTTAATACTAAGTAGCCTTTCCTTATCAAGGTTAATTAAATCCGTAATATCAAAATGATCAAGTAATTTTTTAGCAAGAGGTTTGATGTCTTTACGAGGGATAGCCGAAAATAACATTACTTCAAGTAATTCGTAATCAGAAAAATGTTCTGCTTCAGCGGCAACGAAGCGTTCTTTTACTCTTTTACGGTGACCTATATAATGAGGCGTATCTATTATTTCATCATTACTAAATTCTAACAAATTATTTTCTAACATTCTTTATGTTTATTCAAATTATAAATAAAGTAAAATGTTGCTGATGTCATTCCTAGCTAAAAGCGGGAATCCAGTAATCTTTAATGTCATCCTAGCTAACTTGATTGCGGGATCTAGTCTTTTTAAATGCTTTTTGGATCCCGTGGTCAAGCCACGGGATGACACTGAGTGCGTTTTTTGATCCACGCAACAATGTCCCGCAGGCATGACATAGATAGCCATACAACAAAATCAATTTTTACCCTACAGTTTAGTATGGAGGATAATCAAGTTTTTTAGGTGATAACGTAAATATTTCAAAACCGTCTTTAGTCACGCCTATAGTATGCTCAAATTGAGCCGATAATGATTTATCACGTGTAGTAACTGTCCATCCATCTAGTTTACTTAATATAGTGTCATAATTACCGGCATTTATCATAGGTTCAACGGTGAAAAACATCCCTTCTTCTAACGTTAGACCCGTGCCGCTGCGACCGTAATTTAATATTGACGGTTCGTCATGAAAAACTCTTCCGATACCGTGACCCGTATAATCCCTAACCACAGAATAATTATGTTTCTCGGCATAGCTTTGAATAGCATGTCCGATATCACCGAGTTTAGCACCGGGTCTAACTACTTCAATCCCTTTCATCATTGCATCATAAGTTACTTGAATAAGACGCTTGGGCTTAATTGCTACGTCACCGACATAATACATACGGCTAGTATCACCGTACCAACCGTCTAAAATTACCGTAACATCAATATTTACTATATCACCGTTTTTTAACGGTTTATCGTTTGGAATGCCGTGACAAACCACATGATTTATAGAAGTACAAATCGATTTCGGAAAGCCTTTGTAATTTAACGGTGCAGGAATGGCATTATGAGAAGTAATAAAATTATGACAAAGGCCATTTAAACTATTAGTAGTGACATTCGGTTTTACGTGATCAGTAATAAAATCGAGCGTCTCTGCAGCTAATTTTCCTGCTGCCCGCATCTTTATGAAATCTTTGCCCGTGTGGATTTTTATGGTCATGAATTTTGGTTACCTTTCCCTCAAAAAAATATATTTTCATAATACAAAATGGCTCTTTTAATGTAAATAACTTATCCTATTATTGTGAGAAGTGCTGCTATGTTACTTGATGTAGGTTTTGGATATTATATAATTGCTAATATAATTATTATTTAATATAATGGGTGTAGTGAGGTTATTATTTGCTCTTTCTGTTGTGGCTGCACATTCAACTTCTTATCCATTGCTTAAATTTATAGGTACAACAATTGCAGTACAATCTTTTTTCATGATTTCCCGCTTTTATATGGCTATGATTCAGAGCAATTATACAAGCAAAATAAAATTTTGGAAACGTAGATATTTAAGGCTTTATCCTACTTATATCTTTTGTATTTTAGTTACTTTCTTCTTGCAGCAAAAATTTTCTTTTTTAAGCAATTGTGTAATCTTTCATTTCCGGCTGGTTTTTTTAATTTTTGCAAACCTAACAATGTTGTTGCAAGATGTAACAATGTTTATTGGAATTAATAATAATACAGTACATTTTACAAAATACTTTATTGACTCCACGCCTCCTCTTTATCAATTTGTGTTGATACCTCCTGGTTGGTCAATTGGGCTAGAAATTTCTTTTTATTTAATGGCACCTTGGATTCTAAAAAAGAAAAATATCTATATTTTATCCATAATTTGTATATCTTTAATTACTAGAATTATTCTTCAGTTTAATGGATTTATAGGAGATTCTTGGTCTTATAGATTCTTTCCTTCTGAACTTGCAGTTTTCTTAATTGGTAGTCAAGCATTTTATATTTATACTAATCAAGAAATAAACGAAAAAAAGTCTTGGCTTAGTCAATTACTCTATTTATATATTATATTAATAATTATTACTTTTCCGTTTATCCCAATAGAGCCTCAACTAAAAAAATTACTTTTTTATTGTTTATTTGCTCTATCTTTAGGAAAAATATTTGACTTAACCAAAGATAATAAGTTAGACAAATTAATTGCTTTACTCTCTACCCAATATATTGTTGTCATTTAATTGTCTTGTATAATATATTACCTGTTATTTCATATTGGGCTGATAATGGGACATGTCTTAATACGTTGGTTACTTTTATAACAGTAATAATATTTCTTTATTGAAAAGCCTATAGAGTATTATAGAAAAAGATATAAAACTCATAATTTAGCTTAATATTTAAAACTATGCTATATTACATAAATAAAATTCTTTCAAACAATAAGGTACAAGCGGTTATCTTAGGGATAATCGGGCTTGGGATTGTTACTGTTCTCACGTCATATAATATAGACGATCCGTCGTTTAACTCGGTCACAACAGAGTACCATAGTAATTTAGTAGGAATTTTTGGCTCTTATTTATCGGATTGTTTATATCAATTTTTTGGGTTGGCTGCTTTTATCATACCGCTTGCTTGCTTTGTTTGGGGGAGAAATTGTTGGTATGGAAGATATCGCGGCTCATTTATCCGTATGTTTGTAATGTTGCTTGCTCTCGTTAGCAGTAGCACATTATTATCTAAGATTAAGCTAGAATTCATACCGGCAAATGCAGGTGGAGCTATCGGAATAATAGCTTCTAATTTTTTTGAGCGATTTACAAATCAACTATACTTATTATTAATATTTTTTACCTTTATTATATTAGTTGTTTTATTTGAAATTAAATTTACTTCTTTAAGTAATTTTATTATTAAGATAGGGAAATTTTTAATCTATCGGATACAATCTTTTTTACATAATGTATTTTCACGATTGTCGTCGATAAGATTATTCCTTACTAAAAACAATGATAAGATAAATATAACTTCTTCTTACCAAAAGCCTGTAAGTGAAAAAGTAAAATTTCCTGAAGAAGCGAGATCCGTACCTGCAAATCCTATAAAATTCTTTAGCAAACCTGTTAGCCCTAAAATATCTCAAAGCGAAATAGCAGAATTGCCGCCTATTTCGTTATTACGTGATCCTGAAAAACATCATGTAAAAGGAGCTTCGTCCTCAGAGCTTAAACAAAAGGCTGAAGAGTTATTAACCGTGCTGAATGATTTTGGAGTTAAAGGGCAGATAATTAATATCAATCAAGGACCGGTGGTAACTCAATATGAATTTGAGCCGGCAGCAGGTACGAAAACATCAAGGGTAGTAGGATTATCTGACGATATAGCACGCTCACTATCTGCTTTATCAACAAGGATAGCAGTCATACCCGGCAAAAATGTACTTGGTATTGAGCTTCCTAATAAGCAGCGTGAATTCTTTTGCTTAAAAGAACTTATAGAGACCCCAGAATACCAAGACAAATCAACTTTATTGCCGTTAGTCTTGGGTAAAGATTTAGCAGGTAAGCCGCTGATTGCCGATCTTGCTAAAATGCCTCATTTATTAGTAGCAGGAACCACCGGCTCGGGTAAATCCGTCGGTATTAATGTGATGATTGTGTCGCTCTTATACCGCTATACTCCCGAAGAATGTCGCTTTATCATGATTGATCCGAAAATGCTTGAATTATCGGCTTATGATGGAATACCGCATTTGCTAACTCCTGTGGTAACCGAGCCTTCTAAAGCGGTAGTTGCTCTTAAATGGGCAGTTAAGGAAATGGAAAACCGTTATAGAATGATGAGCAATATCGGTGTTAAGAATATCGCAGGTTATAATGCAAAAATCTTAGAAGCGGTTAAAGAGAATAGGGTAATTGAGCGTTCGATTCAAACTGGTTTTGACCCTGAAACAGGTAAGCCTATTTACGAAACCGTTACAATGAACATGGAAAAACTGCCTTACATAGTGGTTATTGTTGATGAGATGGCTGATTTAATGTTAGTTGCCGGTAAGGATATTGAAATGCTGATTCAAAGGCTTGCTCAGATGGCAAGAGCGGCAGGCATCCATATTATTATGGCAACGCAAAGACCTTCTGTAGACGTTATTACTGGTGTCATTAAAGCCAATTTTCCAAGTCGTATTAGTTTTAAAGTTACCTCTAAAATCGATAGCCGAACGATTTTAGGAGAGCAAGGCTCCGAGCAGTTACTCGGTATGGGTGATATGTTATTTATGGGGAGTACTTCCAAGATAAGTAGGGTACACGGACCGTTTGTTAATGAAGCCGAAATTGAGCAAATTACGGAATATTTGAAAGAGAGAGGTACGCCTGAATATATCTCTGCCGTTATCGAGCAACCTGAAGAAGACGATAGTAGCATTGATATCGGTGACGGCACCTCTGATGACGTGCTTTACAAAAAAGCTGTGCAGATAGTGCGTGACGAACGCAAATCTTCCATTAGCTATATCCAAAGGTCGCTTAGAATTGGCTATAACAAAGCTGCCAACTTAGTTGAGAAGATGGAGAAAGAGGGAATAGTCTCACCACCGAATCATACAGGTAAAAGAGAGATATTATTGCCTGAGAGGTAGGGTATTTTTTCGTCATGTGCTACGCAGCCGTAGGCGTTGTTGCATGGCTCTTATGTCATTCCTGCGAAAGCAGGAATCCAAGAAAAAATTATAGATACAGCAAATTTTTGAAATTTAAAGCTCGCTTTATGCTGGATTTCTGCTTTCGCAGGAATGACATAAATATATTTATCATTGACATTCGAATTTGATAAAGCTTTAGGACAAAAGCTTTTACAAAAAGCAATATATGCCGGTGATTTAGAGTTAGTAGAAACTTTATTTATATAGTAAAGGTGTTGATGCCCAGTACAAAGACCAATTAGGACGTATAGCTCTGCATCATGCTATAAAAGCTAATTGCGGTGAAGAATTAATACAGTTTTTAATTGAACACACTGCGTATATTAATTATCGTGATAAATCAGGTCTAACACCGCTGGTTATGGTGAAGAGTAATCATTGTATCCCGGCTATAGAATTATTGCTCAAAACTAATGCTTCTGAATATTATATGTATGATGATGTTATTAAGGTGTTAGGAGAATATGGATACTAAATAGTCATTGCGAGCAGGCATTGCCCGCGTGGAGCGATTCCCTCCCTGTCATCCCATGTTTTGTCCACGGGATGACACCCAGCAGATTTCTCGAGCCATGCAACAAGGCCAACACCGCTACGGAATGACATATAATCTATACATAAAAATATCATCTATGTTATTAATTATAATAGACATATTAAAAAAGTTGCGTTATAACACTTTTTAAGTGATTTAATTTTGATTAAGGTTTTACATATGGCGAATATTTCTCCAAAATTATTTAAAAAAGCAATACAACAAGGTCTTAAAGCCGCTTTATTCACCACCTCAACCGCAGCGATAATGCTGAGTAGTAGCGGGGCACTCGGTGTTGCTACAGGTGTTATTGCTACTAATAATAATGCAGCATTTAGTAATAATGTTGGCAATAATAATTGGAATGAGATAACGGCTGCAGGGGTAGCTAATGGTACTCCTGCTGGCGGTCCTCAAAACAATTGGGCATTTACTTACGGTGGTGATTATACTGTCACTGCAGATGCAGCCGATCGTATTATTAAGGCTATAAATGTTGCGGGTACTACTCCCGTAGGTCTAAATATTACTCAAAATACTGTCGTTGGTTCGATTATAACGAAAGGTAACTTGTTGCCTGTTACTCTTAATGCCGGCAAAAGCTTAACTTTAAATGGTAATAATGCTGTTGCTGCAAATCATGGTTTTGATGCGCCTGCCGATAATTATACAGGTTTAGGAAATATAGCTTTAGGGGGAGCGAATGCTGCACTAATTATACAATCTGCAGCTCCGTCAAAGATAACACTTGCAGGAAATATAGATGGAGGAGGTATAATAACTGTCAAGACAGATGCTGCCATTAACGGAACAATAGGTAATACAAATGCATTAGCAACAGTGAATGTAGGAGCAGGTACAGCCACGTTAGGGGGAGCGGTTATTAAAGCTACTACGACTAAATTAACGAATGCTGCGTCGGTATTAACCCTTACAAATGCAAATGCAGTATTAACAGGTGCGATTGATAACACCACAGGCGGTGATAATGTAGGTGTCTTAAATTTAAATGGTGCATTAAGTCAAGTAACTGGGAATATAGGTAATACAAATTCATTAGCCACGATAAGTGTAGGAGCAGGTACAGCCACGTTAGGGGGAGCGGTTATTAAAGCTACTACGACTAAGTTGACAGATGCTGCGTCAGCAGTGAAATTTACGAATCCTGTAGTGGTGACTGGAGCGATAGATAATACCGGTAATGCAAATAATGGTATAGTAACGTTTACCGGTAATAGTACAGTAACTGGGAATGTAGGTAATACAAATGCATTAGCAACAGTGAATGTAGGAGCAGGTTTGCTACAAGTACAAGGTGGAGTGGTAAAAGCAAATACAATAAACTTAACGGATAATGCGTCAGCAGTGACATTTACGAATCCTGTAGTGGTGACCGGAGCGATAGATAATACCGGTAATGCAAATAATGGTATAGTAACGTTTACCGGTAATAGTACAGTAACTGGGGATATAGGTAATACAAATGCATTAGCAACAGTGAATGTAGGAGCAGGTACAGCCACGCTAGGGGGAGCGGTTATTAAAGCTACTACGACTAAATTAACGAATGCTGCGTCGGTATTAACCCTTACAAATGCAAATGCAGTATTAACAGGTGCGATTGATAACACCACAGGCGGTGATAATGTAGGTGTCTTAAATTTAAATGGTGCATTAAGTCAAGTAACTGGGAATATAGGTAATACAAATTCATTAGCCACGATAAGTGTAGGAGCAGGTACAGCCACGTTAGGGGGAGCGGTTATTAAAGCTACTACGACTAAGTTGACAGATGCTGCGTCAGCAGTGAAATTTACGAATCCTGTAGTGGTGACTGGAGCGATAGATAATACCGGTAATGCAAATAATGGTATAGTAACGTTTACCGGTAATAGTACAGTAACTGGGGATATAGGTAATACAAATGCATTAGCAACAGTGAATGTAGGAGCAGGTACAGCCACGTTAGGGGGAGCAGTTATTAAAGCTACTACGACTAAATTAACGAATGCTGCGTCGGTATTAACCCTTACAAATGCAAATGCAGTATTAACAGGTGCGATTGATAACACCACAGGCGGTGATAATGTAGGTGTCTTAAATTTAAATGGTGCATTAAGTCAAGTAACTGGGGATATAGGTAATACAAATTCATTAGCCACGATAAGTGTAGGAGCAGGTACAGCCACGTTAGGGGGAGCGGTTATTAAAGCTACTACGACTAAATTAACGAATGCTGCGTCAGCAGTGACATTTACGAATCCTGTAGTGGTGACCGGAGCGATAGATAATACCGGTAATGCAAATAATGGTATAGTAACGTTTACCGGTAATAGTACAGTAACTGGGAATGTAGGTAATACAAATGCATTAGCAACAGTGAATGTAGGAGCAGGTTTGCTACAAGTACAAGGTGGAGTGGTAAAAGCAAATACAATAAACTTAACGGATAATGCGTCAGCAGTGACATTTACGAATCCTGTAGTGGTGACCGGAGCGATAGATAATACCGGTAATGCAAATAATGGTATAGTAACGTTTACCGGTAATAGTACAGTAACTGGGAATGTAGGTAATACAAATGCATTAGCAACAGTGAATGTAGGAGCAGGTTTGCTACAAGTACAAGGTGGAGTGGTAAAAGCAAATACAATAAACTTAACGGATAATGCGTCAGCAGTGACATTTACGAATCCTGTAGTGGTGACCGGAGCGATAGATAATACCGGTAATGCAAATAATGGTATAGTAACGTTTACCGGTAATAGTACAGTAACTGGGGATATAGGTAATACAAATGCATTAGCAACAGTGAATGTAGGAGCAGGAATAACATTACAAGCTGGAGGAAGCCTAGCTGCGAATAATATAGATTTTGGAGCCAGGAGTACTTTAGAGTTTAACGGACCTCTTGATGGTGGTGGTAAAGCAATCCCTTATTATTTTAAAGGAGCTATAGCAAACGGCAATAATGCTATATTAAATGTTAATACAAAGTTACTTACGGCATCTCATTTAACTATAGGAACAGTTGCAGAAATCAATATTGGAGCTGGTAATCTTTTTACAATTGATGCAAGTGTTGGTGATGTTACTATATTAAATGCTCAAAATATTAATTTTAGAGCTCGAGATTCTGTTTTAGTACTTTCTAACTTAACCGGAGTCGGAGTAAATAATATATTATTAGCAGCTGATTTAGTAGCTCCCGGTGCTGATGAAGGTACGGTAGTCTTTAATGGTGGGGTTAATGGCCTGAATATTGGGAGTAATGTAGCAGGTACCGCTAGAAATATCGGTGATGGAGGCGGTAATAAATTTAACACTTTACTTATTTATAATGCTGTTACAATAACTGACGATGTAAATTTAGAAGGTATACAGAACGTGCTTATTAACAATAATGCAGATTTTACTAGTAGTACAGCATTTAATGCTGGTGCTATACAAATAAACGATGCTACTTATACGATTGATGCAAATAATGGTAATTTAAATATACCGGCAGGAAATATTCAATTTGCACATGCGGATGCTCAATTAGTATTACAAAATAGTTCAGGAAACGACCGTACGATAACACTAGGTGCGAATATAGACCCTGATAATGACGATGAGGGTATAGTAATATTAAATTCTGTAACTGCAGGAAAAAAATTAACGATAGCCGGAGGCAAGACGTTTGGTGGAGCTCATAAGTTACAAACTATATTGTTCAAAGGAGCGGGAGATTGTAGCACGGCAGGTACCACTTTTAATACAACAAATATAGTACTTGATATTACAGGTCAATTAGAACTTGGAGCTACTACGGCAAATGTAGTTTTATTTAATGATGCTGTTCAATTAACTCAAACCGGTAATATTGGCGGTTTCTTAGATTTTAATGCAAAAAACGGTATGGTAACATTAAATAACAATGTAAATGTTGCGGGAGCAGTCCAAAATACCGGCGGTACTAATAACGGTACGTTAATAGTTTTAGGTGCAAGTAATCTTAATAGAGTAAACGGGATTGCTATGTTAAAAGTAGGTGCAGGAAATGTAACTATTGCCAAAGGCGGTAAAGTTAAAATCGGCGAAATCCAAGGTACAGGCACAAATACTTTAACATTACCTGCACACTTTAACTTAACAGGCAGCATAAATAAAACCGGTGGTCAGGCTCTGAAGCTAAACTTCATGAATGGCGGTAGTGTTAGCGGTGTTGTAGGGACTGCGGCTAATTCGGTTGGTGATATCACAACGGCAGGTGCTACAAGTTTTGCAAGCAGTGTTAACGCAAAAGGTACGGCGACACTTGGCGGTACTACAAGTTTTGCCAATACATTCACTAATACAGGTGCGGTTACTTTAGCCAAAGGTTCTATCACTAGTTTTGCTAAAAATGTAACGGCTACCAGCTTTGTAGCTAACAGTGCTACTATTAATTTCAGCAATAGCCTAGCCTTTAATAGTAATATAACAGGTGGCGGTACTACACTTACTTTAGGTGCAAATCAAGTAACATATACTGGCACCGGTAGCTTTACCGATACGCTAACCTTAAATACTACTTTTGACGGAGCAGCTAAGTCAGGTGGTAATATCTTAATTAAATCAGGTAGTACTCTTGATTTATCAGGGGTTTCAACTTTAGCACTTGTTGTTACTGCTACTAATTTCGACATGAATAATATAAGCCCAGATACAAAATATACGGTAATATCTGCAGAAACAGCAGGTGGTTTAAAGCCTACTTCTAAAGAGAATGTTAAAATAACTATTAATAATGACAACCGTTTTGTTGACTTTACTTTTGATGCATCGACTTTAACGTTATTTGCAGAAGATATAGCTGCAGATGTTATAGATGGAGATTTTGCACCGGGTGGACCGCTTGCAAATATCCCAAATGCTGCAAATATAAAGAAATCGCTTGAGTTAATGGAGGATGCTCCCAATGGTTCAGATGCACGTCAAGCTTTCAATAACTTTGGTCTAATGACACCGCTACAGGAAGCAGATGCTACAACTCATCTCATTCAAGATGTTGTAAAACCTAGCGACACTATAGCTGCCGTTAATAATCAAGTTGTAGCGAGTAATATATCAAGTAATATAACTGCTCTAAATGCTAGAATGGATAAAGTACAATCAGGGAATAAAGGTCCTGTTTCTTCTGGTGATGAAGATATGGATGCTAAGTTTGGTGCGTGGATAAGCCCGTTTGTCGGTAATGCAACGCAGAAGATGTGTAACAGTATAAGTGGTTATAAGTCTGATACAACTGGTGGCACTATAGGTTTTGACGGCTTCGTTAGCGATGATCTAGCACTCGGACTTGCATATACAAGAGCCGATACTGACATTAAGCTAAAAAATAATAAAACGGGCGATAAGAATAAGGTAGAGAGCAACATCTATTCTTTATACGGTTTATATAATGTACCTTATGAAAATCTCTTCGTTGAAGCTATAGCATCTTACTCAGATAATAAGATAAGAAGCAAATCAAGACGTGTTATTGCAACGACACTAGAGACTGTCGGTTATCAAACTGCAAACGGTAAGTATAAATCCGAAAGCTATACAGGTCAGTTAATGGCTGGTTATACCTATATGATGCCTGAGAACATTAACTTAACACCGCTAGCTGGGCTTAGATATTCGACTATCAAAGATAAGGGCTATAAGGAAACCGGTACTACTTACCAAAATCTTACCGTTAAAGGCAAGAACTATAATACTTTCGACGGTTTACTCGGTGCTAAAGTATCAAGTAATATCAATGTCAATGAAATAGTGCTAACACCTGAGCTTTACGCAATGGTCGATTATGCATTCAAGAATAAAGTTTCGGCGATTGATGCAAGGTTACAAGGTATGACTGCTCCTCTTCCAACCAACAGCTTTAAGCAAAGCAAAACAAGTTTTGATGTCGGTGTCGGTGTTACTGCTAAGCATAAAATGATGGAATACAGGATTAACTACGATACCAATATCGGAAGTAAGTATTTCGCTCAGCAAGGTAGTGTAAAAGTTCGTGTTAATTTTTAATTAACCGTTCTATAATCATAAAAAAAGCCTATATAGTTTGACTATATAGGCTTTTTTGCTTTATAATGTAGTTTTGAGAAGCGTCATTGCGAGGAGCGAAGCAACGTGGCAATCTCGTCAAATATCCTGAGATTGCTTCGTCACTTACTTCGTAATTTCCTTGCAATGAAGATAAAAACTTAAATAAAAAATTATGTTAAATAATATTAGAAAAACTGCCGATAGTTTTATAATGCGGGTTTTATTCGCAATGATAGCTTTTGCTTTTGTCGGCTTTGGTATTAAAGATGTATTAAATGGAAGAAGAAGCGGCGATATTGTTACTTTTTCTCATGTGAAAAATATCTCCCAGGAAGATTTTTTGAGAGCAAAATCTTTAGAAATTAATGCTATAAGTAAGCAAACGGGAACAAGTTTAACGGATGAAGAAATAGCACAGTTAAATATTGATAACCGAATCCTAAAAAGGCTTGTTTACGATAATGTCTTAGATTATTTAGTGAGTTATTATGACTTAGATCTAAGTGATGATACAGTTAAAATTTTAGTTAAAGAATCACCGGTTTTTAAAAATGAGCAAGGTGTTTTCAATATAAAAATTTTTAAAACTTATTTTAGAAATTCTTATATGGATGAAGAAAAATATTTATTAAACTTCAAAGAAAAAGCTCTAAAAAATATTTTTGTTGGTACTTTTATAGAAAGTTTCTATGTTCCTAAAGCTATGACTGACAATATAGTAGATTATATGGCTGAAAAAAGAGAAGTAGAATTAATACAAATAGATTTACAAAATAAACCGAAAGATTTACAAATCCCTACTCCTACCGGTCAGCAATTGAAGGATTTTTACCAAGATAATAAAACCGCGTTTGAGGTACCTGAGAAACGCAGCTTTTCTTATATTAAAGCTAATATTAAGGATTTAAAAGTCTCAGTTACTCAAGATGAGTTGTTAGAATTTTATAATGAAAATAAAGATGAATTCGGTGATCAAAGTTTTGAAGCGGTACAAAAACAATTACATGATTTATTAAAGGCTCAAAAAATCGACATACTTAATATGGAGTTTGCTAAAAAGCTGGAAGATGAGACGGCAGCCGGTTCTAGCTTAGTTGAAATTGCCGAAAAATATAAGCTACCGATACAAAACGTTAACTATATAAGTTATGCAGAGCTTATTGAAGATAAAATAATTGCTGAAAGTGCCGATAATATTTTTGAGCTTTCGGAAGGTGAATTATCTTATCCTATAGAAACAGAGGATAAAAGCTATCTTATATTGGTAGAATTAAAATCTATTCAGCCGGCAAAAATACCTGAATTTGATGCTATTAAAGAGCAGGTAAATAAAGCTTGGATAAAGCGGAATATTGCAGATGTAAACTTAAAAATTATCAAGGATTTAGCAAAGGAATATAATTCAGATCAAGAGAACATAAAAGAGCTTAAAGCTACCGGAATAAAAATAAGCAAAAAAAGCTATATTAGATCCGAAATGGAAAATGATCTAACACTAACTCCTGAAATATTATTATCAATTTTTAATACTACAATAGGAAGTAATACGCCTGTATTTCAAGTAGGTGATGAAGTATATTTTGCACATATTAAATCTAGCAGTATCGATGAATTAACAGCTAAAAATATTCATGTCAATTCAGAAAAAAATATAATATATAATATTAAAAATTCTGTAATTGATGAGCTAATTAACTACACAATTATTCAGAATGATATGCAGGTAAAAGCTAATTTTAGTAAGTAGCGAAATCCATCAGGTCATACCGTATCGTCATTGCGATGAAATTACGAAGTAATTGACGAAGCAGGATATTTAATGAGATTGCCACGCAGCCTATGGCTGCTCGCAATGACGATAAAATAAGCCACACATTATAAACAAAAAAAACTATGAGCTTTAAAGATTTACCGGAGTTTTTAAAATTTTTAGAAAAAAACGGTGAGTTAAAGCGTATTGCTCTTGAGGTTAAAACTGACTTAGAAATTACTGAAATTAGTAGAAGAGTATTAGCACAAGGCGGACCTGCATTACTTTTTGAAAATGTTATAAAAGTCGACGGCATTAAGTCCGACATACCTGTTCTAACTAATCTTTATGCTAGTATAAATCGTATTTGTATGGGGCTTAAACTTAAGTCACCCAAAGAATTAAGAGAACTTGGCGTTTTACTAGCATTCCTTAAACAGCCGCAACCACCCGCATCTTTTAAAGAAACATTGTCAATGTTACCGCTTGCTAAGCGTATATTTGCTATGTCTCCTAAAACCGTATCAAAAGCAGCTTGTCATGAAATCGTCATTGACAAACCGAATATTAATATATTGCCGATCCAAAGATGTTGGCCGGATGATATTTCGCCTTTAATTACTTGGGGTATAGTATTTACTAAAGGTCCAACAAAAGATAAAATCGATAATTACAACCTTGGCATATATAGAATGCAGGTTATTTCAGAAAATAAGCTATTGATGCGTTGGTTAAAGTTACGGGGGGGAGCAGAGCATCATAAACGTTGGAAAGAAGCAAAAAAAGAACCTTTTCCTACTGCTATCGTTATCGGGGCCAATCCAGCGGTAACTTTGGCAGCAGTTATGCCGATACCTGAGAATATCTCGGAGTATAATTTTGCTGGTTTACTCGGTAATAAAAAAGTAGAGTTGGTACAATGCAAAACTATTGACCTCAAAGTACCTGCACATAGTGAAATAGTTCTGGAAGGCTATGTAAGTTTAGAGGAGTATTTGCCTGAAGGTCCTTTTGGGGATCACACCGGATATTATAATGATGTTGAGGAATTTCCTGTATTTACGGTTACCGCAATAACGATGAAGAAAAATCCAGTATATTTAAGTACCTATACAGGAGAACCGCCTGATGAGCCATCAATCTTAGGTGAAGCATTAAATGAAATTTTTATTCCTATATTACAGCAACAATTTCCGGAAATAGTCGATTTTTGGCTTCCACCTGAAGGTTGTTCATATAGAGTTGCAGTAGTATCGATTAAAAAATCCTATCCCGGTCATGCTAAAAGAATAATGCTTGGGATTTGGTCTTACTTACGGCACTTTATGTATAGTAAGTTTATTATAGTTGTAGATGACGATATTGATGTTCGTAATTGGCAAGAAGTAATTTGGGCAATAGCAACAAGAAGCGACCCAAGGCGTGATACGAGCTTTATAGATAATTCCCCGATAGATTATTTGGATTTTGCATCTCCTGAGTCAGGCCTTGGTAGTAAAATGGGAATAGATGCAACCGATAAAATATACCCTGAGACAAATAGAAAATGGGGTAAAAAAATAGAAATGAGTCAGGAAGTTATCGACAAGGTTAATAGTATGTGGAATCGTTTAAAGATATAAGGTATACTCGTTTAATTTGAAAAATTGGCGTTGTTGTTTCATATTTTTTGATCCTCACGTAGGGCTAATGATTTAATTTAGACGTTTTTTGTCAATAATTACTTACTCGGTAAAAAACCGATGCCTTTTGATTTGCTATATTGGAATGCGGATTCTACTAATTTGCTGGCAAAAGTGTATGAGGAATATTTACAAAATACATATTGCAATAACTTGCTAAAAGAGTCCAATAATTTAGAGGTACTCTGAACAAAAATAGATCTTGGAAAAGTTAATTGTAACTCTTTTTTCGTATTATTAAACGGACATAAGATTTTTTGTCTCACGGATTCAGGGCATGTAGCAGTTGTAGTTAACCCTCCCGCTAGTGCTAAATATAATTATCGGTTTAATGACGACTTAAGTTTAAGTAGTCATGAGTGGCTTATGAAAGCTACAGAATATAAAGGCTCATGGTGGAATTATTGGCTTAATTGGCTTATAAAAAATAATAATAAGCTAGTAGATTCTTTAGATTATCAGAATCTAGAGGTTATTGAAGAAGCTCCAGGAAGTTACGTAAGGAAGTAGGTGTTGTTTGTGGGGATACTAAATCGTCATTGTGAGAGCCATAGGCTGCATGGCAATCTCATGAGATTTTGCTTCGTCAATTACTTTGTAATTTTCCTCGCAATGACGGAAAAGCCGATCTATGCAATGCCTAAAATATAAATAAGTCATGAAGAGAAAAAATAATAAATTTATAGAAATATCTATTGCCTTTATTTTGGGAATTGCTTTAGGTATTTATGGACAGAATCCGGATTATTTTACTAATCTAATAAGTAAAAAATCATTAGCTTTATCTGCTCTGCAAATAAAGCATTACAATATTTCAGAGCTTTCAAGAAGTAAAGTTAGTACATGTTTTACTCCGCCTGCCGGTTGTACTAAGTTTATAGCCAATCAGATAGATAAAGCTGAAGAATCTATTTATATGCAGGCATACGGTATGAGCGATGCGTTAATTACTACTGCACTTATTAATGCACAAGCGCGAGGAGTAAAGGTTAGAATATTGCTTGATCGTAGTAATTTAAAGCAAAAATTTTCTAAATTATATGAATTACAACGAGCAAAAATTGATGTATATATAGATAAAGTACCGGGAATCGCTCATAATAAAGTTATAATTATTGATAAAAAGAAAGTAATAACTGGTTCATTTAATTTCACGGCTGCTGCCGATAAACGTAATGCTGAAAATGTAATTATTATAGAAGATCAGGAGCTAGCAGAATCTTATTTACAAAATTGGTTAAACAGAAAGGCGAGCAACTGAGAGGAGATTCCCACTATGTCATTCTTGCGAAAGCAGGAATCCAGTAGCTAAAAGATATAAATAGATTTTAAACATTTTTGATGACATTCACTAGCTTGTTTGAAATCTTTAGAAGTTGCTGCTTCTTTAGTAGTATTCAAAATAGTATTAACATTATTTTGTATAATTTCGGAATTTTTCTTAAGCAAAGATAGCATGCTTTCTGTAGCAATTTAGTTAGTTATTAAAAGAATATTCATAGCTCTTTGCATTGTATTTGTGATAGATGCAAGATCTACACTAGGGATATTTTTTATATAGAACTCATATAAAATTCTGGATTCATATAGGATTTCATTAAATCTAAAATTGTGTATTATTTCACATTATTCATTATCCTAAAAAATTTTTTGTGTTTTATAGGTTACGTATATGTATAAATTCTCAATTCATGCTCACATTTATAAAATTATGAGTTAATAATTGTTAGCATTAAGAATAATATTAAAAATAGTTAAGTTTTTATAAATGTTAGATACATCAATTCAAGCGTTAATAAATAAGTGGCAAAAATACCTCGTTTTGCAAAGAAATTACTCTAATCATACAGTAATTTCTTATAATAATGACCTTAAGCATTTTCTTGAGTTTATGAATTATTATAATTCAGAGCTTGTAACGATAAATCATATTAAAACCGCAGATATCAGATTAATCCGAAGTTGGCTTGCAAAACGTAACTGTGATAATTTTGCCGCTTCTTCAATTTCACGTGGTTTATCTGCAGTAAAAAATTTTTATAGGTTTTTAGAGAAAACAACACAATTAAATAGTCATATAATTTTTTCTATAAAATCTCCTAAAAAGACTAAATTGTTACCAAAAGCTTTATCGGAAGATGATGTAGTAATATCACTTGAACATATTGAAGAATACGGGAATATTAAGTGGGTAGAACTTAGAAATAAAGCCCTACTTGTCCTTATATATGCTTCAGGTCTACGTATATCGGAAGCATTATCAATTACGAAACTTCATCTACAAAATCTAGAATTTATAAGAATAATAGGTAAAGGTAGTAAAGAAAGAATAATTCCGTGGTTACCGATTGCTAAAAATTTAATTACCCAATATTTAGAAATATTGCCGTATAAGTTAGGTGATAATGAACCCATATTTAGAGGAAAGCAGGGTAAGAAATTGCAACCACCGGTATTTAATCGTGAATTAATTAAATTAAAGCATTTTTATGGTTTACCGCAGCATTTAACTGCTCATTCATTTAGACATAGTTTTGCTTCACATTTGCTTGAGCATGGTGCAGATTTACGGTCTCTTCAAGCACTATTAGGTCATAAAAGTCTATCTACTACACAAAACTATACTAAAACAAGTATAAAGCATTTAGAAGCTGTATATACTACCGCATATCCAATTAAAAAATAAAATATATTAATATTCATAATCTTCTTGCATTAATTTTAAGTTATATATTATTTTAAAAACCTTATAAACATAATATATTATAGTTAATATTGAGATATGAATATGCTAGAAACACTTTTAAAAACCTTATAAACATAATATATTACAGTTAATATTGAGATATGAATATGCTAGAAACACCTAAATTACCTATGGGATATAAACCTTCTCAAGATGAAGAATATATGTGTCCTAATCACCTAGAATATTTTAGACAAAAACTTTTAATATGGAAAGAGGATTTATTAAAGGAATCTCAAGAGACTTTAAATCATTTAAAGGAAGCAAATTTAAAAGAATCCGATCTTAACGATTGTGCTACTCATGAAACAGAAAGAGCTTTTGAGCTTCGTAGTAGAAATAGATATTGTAAATTAATGAGTAAAATAGAAGAAGCATTATCACGTATTAAAAATGGGGAATATGGTTACTGTGAAGAAACAGGCAACCCAATAGGTATAAAAAGATTAGAAGCACGACCTATTGCTGCATTATGTATTGAAGCTCAAGAGCGTCATGAAAATTATGAGAGAAGTCATTTGGATGAGCCTGGGAATTAAGTAGCTAGGTAATTTATGTGCGTGGATCGCAGGAATCCAAAAACATTTAATGCCGCCCCGTGGCTTGACAACGGGGTCTAGAAAAACAAATTATTATATTAATAATTTTAGTATTTTTAACTAGATTCCGCGATCAAGTCGCAGAATGACAATAATTCATTTTTGCAGGCATGATACTTGAACATCTAAAACCTAAAGAAGTTAGAGCATTTACTGTTTCAAATAAAGGTAATCCCATAACATTTGAATATGAGCCGGAAATAAATGAGATAAAAGCTTCTGCATAACCGGAAATTTTACATCCGCCGGCTTTATCTATTCCCTCATCCAAAGAACAATAAAAATTAATCTCTTCATCACTTAATTTTTTGAACTTAACAATAGTCTGAACTATTTTTTGTCTAACTGTAAGCTGATCATTCTCTTTTTTGATAATACATAAACCGGTATAGACACGGTGACGACGTCCGGATAACATCTTAATACAATTCTTGACTTCTTCATAAGTAGTAGCTTTCGGCAATATTCTTCTACCTACTGCTGCTACGGTATCGGCAGCTATAATTATAGCTGATTCCTCTATTTGAGATGCAATTTTTATAGCTTTTTCGTAAGCAAGTCTTATGGCTAAGGGAGCGGGTAATTCACGCAAATTAGGTGTTTCGTCTATATCTGCCGGAATAATTTGTGAAGGGATAATTTTGATTCTGTTTAGTAACTCAATTCTTGCAGGAGAGCTTGATGCTAATATAATCGGTAGGTTTTTTCTGTTCTGCTTCATACTTATAAAGACTAGTGACGATGAATCACACGCCCCTTAGTTAAATCATAAGGAGTCATTTCTACCATAACTTTATCTCCTAGTAATATTCTGATACGATTTTTACGCATCCTACCGGAAGTATGAGCAATAATTACATGATCATTCTCAAGCTTTACTCTGAAAGTAGCATTAGGTAAAAGTTCAAGTACTGTACCTGTAAACTGAATGAGGTCGTCTTTTGACATTATAATTTATGTTTTTATGGTCGGGGCGGAGAGATTCGAACTCCCGACCCTCTGGTCCCAAACCAGATGCGCTACCAGGCTGCGCTACGCCCCGATAATTAATTATATCTATACTATATACTCTATTATTCGTAGCAAATCAATTTGTTTATGTAAAAATTTATAGATTTTACCTAGAAAAAGTGGTTTTGTTAGGTTCTAAGCGTCATTGTATTAGTCCTGCGGCTTTGTTGTATGGCCCTTATGGTTCATACCCGTGGGGAAGCGGGAATCCAGTCTTTTTTGCTGTTATACTGTGACTTGACCCCGATCTTGTATAACAGACTGTGTCCTGAGATCCTGCAATCAAGTTGCGGGATGACATTAAAGATTACTGGATTCCTGCTTTCGCAGGAATGACATAAGAGGTACAAAAATTAATAAAGTTTTGCGGTTTTCACTAAGAAGCTAAAATAGATAGGTTTTACCCTTGTATTTCTTAATTTTTATATACGATTTACCGAATTTCTATAAAAAGTACATAAAGTTTAATTTATTTTAAACAAGAAAAAGTAATCATAAGTTACTTTTCTATATAGAAAATACCTTATTTATAAGTATTTTTATAGATATTTTTAGTATTAATTAATGTTTTGCAATTAAAAGTAATATATTATTTATATAACAAAATCATAATAAAAAAAAGGCATGTTTACATCAATTGCGGCATTGATGCTTGCTAGCACTAGTTAGTGCCCTTGGTACTGCTAACCGAATCGTAACAGTAGGGGGTGGCGCAGTAGCTGATGGTAGTGCTTTTGGCGGAGGAGCATATGTACCAGGTTCATTTGTAACCCTTGGCGAAGTAAATAATTTTACTGTAGATGTGCCAGCAATTCCTTCTATATATTTAGATACCTTTAATAATGCAACAATGACTGTGCCAAATAACATATTTTGGACCGGTTATACCTGTTGATCTTACTAAAGAAAATGTCGGGCGTGTTGTAGATGTCCCTAACGCTATAAATATCACTTTAACAGGTACGCCAGTTACAAATGCACAAGTACTTGCAGTGGTTCCTCCTGTTGCTCCAGGACCAGCACCAGGGAATACTTACTATTTTAACAGCTTTAATTTTAACGATTTAGCTAGTACTTTGATTTTTCAGGCTACATCTACTTTTTCCTCCTACTGGTGATAATAGCATCGCCTTTATCTCAGGTTCAGGTAGTATAGTAACTTCTGTTCAAGGCCAGGCAGATCTTACATTACAGATTGACACTGACTTTCAATTTAAACATCCAAGTTGGATTAAGGCAAAAACTTTTAATATTGCAAATAATAAGTTACTTAATTTTGCTACTGATACTTCACCAGCCGCAGGTCTTTACGTTAATGAAGTTATGGATATACAACCTATAGACATAGTATCAAGTTCGGCGGCCAAAATGCTACTTATGACGTAAGTAATGAATCGCCAAATGCTGCAGAATTTGTGGCTAGCTTCAACCTAGTTCCAGCAAATGATGTAGATGGTCAATTAAGAGTACAAGTGGCTTCCGGTAGCCGAGAAATTGCACTTAATGCAGGTAGTGGTAATGGAACAGGAGGGACAATAAGGCTTAACAAATTTTTAACCGATTGGGATAGGAGCTCCTCTAAATCACACTCCAGCTACAATTACAGGAACCATCTTTGCCTAAACTATTCAGATAGGGAACCAGTATCAGCCTATTAATATAGGAGTAGACACGCCGTATGGTGTGGATTGGATACTGGCGCGGGAGGATTAGTACAATTTACGCAGCACTCGTTAGTACGATTTTAGCAAGATGTAATTTCTGATATAGATTTTAACGGTACGGCCGCACAAGTAACAATCGTTGATGGTAAGAATGTTGGTGGGACTACCGGTGGTAATATAGATAATAAATTAGTAGGAGGTGTGAATATATTAAATTTTGTCGAATAGTACGGTTATCGGTAATGTAGGAGCTATAAATCCGGTTAATATATTAAATGTTCAAGGCAATAATGCCGGTACAATAAACCTTGCTGCGGGCGGTAATTTAGCGGCAGTAACAAGTAGCGGAGGTGTTAACGGCATTGTTAATGTTTTAGGAGTAGGTACGCGTAATGCTGCGGTCGGAGCAGGCCAACTTACAACAAATACTACGGGTAATGTTACTGTTGGAACAGGAACATATACAGGCAATATTACCGGTAATGCAACTTTTTGCGGGGCCGGAACTATTAACACAACAGTTATTACAGGACAGACTGATTTTAAAGGGTCTGCAGGTACGGTTAACGTTAATGATACCGGTACTTTAGTAGCAGTGACAGGTAGTGCAGCAACTAACAGTAATTTAGTATTTTTAGGAGGCGGTAACGTTACCGGAGTCATAAATAATATTGGAGCAATTACTGTTAATGCAGCAGGTAATAAAACGTTTATCTTGCAAAAAAGTGTATCCGCTACTTCTTTAACACTTGGTAACAATGCTGTGGCGAATTTACAAGACTCGCTTACAAAAAGCGGTAACGTGGATTTTACCAATGGCGGTGTTTTAGAGTTTTCGGGAGCAAATCCTGCAGGTTATTTACTTAACAGCCAAATCAAAAATGGGAACACAGGAACATTAAACGTTTATACTACCGGTACTACTTTAATGGCTACTGATTCAAGTATAGGTATGGTAAACACAATTAATATCGGTCAGGGAAATGCAGTCGCGGCATTTACGATAGATGTATCTAACAAGGCTTTAACGCTAGGAAGTGATATTAATTTGAATAATACTAAATCCGTATTTGGTTTAACTACTAGTAAAAATCAACAAGTTACCTTTATGAATAGTGTCGATGGGTTTGCTGGTGGAGGCGGTAGCGTCAATTTAAGTAGTACTTCTAGTACTATACCTAATAACAATGTGTTAACTTTGCAGGGTAATTTGGGTAATGAAACTCTTGGCACAAAGGCAAACCTTTGCTGTTATAAATGTTAGTGGTAATGTCGGCGTTGTGGGTACTAATGCTACGTTAGGTACAAATGGACTTGATATGATTAATACTGCAGTGCTTAATATTGCTGTTGGCGGGGTTTTTGCCGATGCATCACTTACCTCGGCTAAGATTATCAAAATTAATATCGGTGAGGTTAATGCTGGACCAGCCGTTTATGCCCTTGATGCATTAAACGGTGATTTTCCATTAGATGCACCAGGTGTTACATTCGTGAATCCCGCATCTGTTTTAAAGTTAATGACTACCGTAGCTAGCGGCAAAAACAGTACTATAGAGTTAACAGGTAATATAGAGCCAGTTGTTCCAAATACCGGTGTAGTTGAGATAAATGCAAGAAATGCTAATACCAAGTTAACAATAGATGGTATGGCTAATAAGTATGCTATCGGAACAAAAGCAAATCCGGTGAGTAAAGTACAACTTACAGGGCACGGAACACTGGTAATAACTGCTCTTAATACCCCAAATATCGACGTATCCGTTGCAAAAGTTGCTATAGGATCAAAGTTTGGATCAAATTTTTTTCTCCACTCCTTCCGGTCCTATTAATAGCGAGTTTGGGGCTGTAAAGATTGACGGTAATATGAATTTCCAAAATAATGTCGGTACCGTAGCAATATTTGCTAGTGATATAGCAAATAATATAACATTAGCTATTACCGGTAATATAACAAGTACCGGAGGTACTAACGGTACTATAGGTACAGTTGACGGTAATGGAAACTCAACGAATACAATTACGAACCTTGCAATGTTAAAAGCGGGTGTTGACAACAGCACCGTTACGATTAATGCCGGCGGTAATATGTCAATTGCTGAAATCCAAGGAACCGGCACGGGTAATAAGTGTTTACTCAAGCAACTAATTTAACCAGTGGTATTAACATCACAGGTGGTAAAGTTGTGGATTTAATGTTTACCGGTCCAAGCAGCGTTAGTGGAGCTATAGGTAGCAGTACTTCAAAAGTGGGTGATATAACTATTAGCGGTGATATATTAAATTGTACAGGAGGTATTAATGCAGGATATATAATATTAATAAATGTTGGCGACATAAAATTTAAGGAAACAACGAATAGTTTAGATATTTCTGAAGGATCAAGCTTTTCTCCTTTTGTTTTTAAATCCTGAGGATAGAGCATGGTGATTTTTGATGAATTTACTGCTATTACTTATTCCGGTAGTATAGGTACTAAAGGAATGGTCGATATAGTTCAAATAGACGGGGGTGATGTTACAATTCAAGGTACCGTGAAAACAGGCTCGATTTCATTTACTACTGCTCAGTCTGCAACTTTAAGCCTTAATAATACAAGTATAATAAATGAATCAATTACGACCACAGGTAATAAAATCCATACTCTTGCAATATCAAATTATTTAACAACTGGAGCTAGCGGTAGTGGTTCGGTAGGTTCACAGACTCAAATCACCTTAAAACTGTTCAGTTCAAGGGTGTAGACAGTAAAATCACAATCGATAGCGAAGATTTTTACTCGAGTATAACAACCAAGACTAATAATCAAGGTACGGCAATATTTAACGCTAATAATGGTTTGACCGATGATTTAGGCGGTGAGAATTTAAACCTTAAACTAGTGCAGTAGTAATAAAGGCACGGTAAAAGGGGATACCTATGCTAAAGATATTACTATTGATGCTGGTAAATCAGCGGTATTTACCGGTTATAACAGTAGAAGTTTAGACATTCCGTCAGTCACGGTCGGCGGTGTTAAAGTGCCAAGAGCAACAACAAAATTTCATTACAAAACAAAAATCGTTTCAGAGAACTTCAAAGGGAGCAGCAGCAACTCTTCAGCGGAATACACTAATGCTGCACTTGTACAAGCACAGATTAATGGTGGTAGTCATAAATGCGATGATGATGTATAGTTACAAAAAGCGGTAACAGGCACTAATACTATTACTTTTGCACCGAAGAAAACCGCTTTTATTATTGCATCAGATTTAGGAGCAAATACTATAAGTTGCCGATCAAGCAACAATGATGTTTACCTGTGATAATATTAGCGTAAATGTCGGGGGCAATATCTCAGGAAGTAATATAACTTTCGATCTTGGTAATAATAAAGTTACTTATACAGGCTCTGCTACTCCTACCGGTGAGCTTATTATAAATGTCTTCTATGATACTATAAATGCAGGGCAAACAGGCAACGCTAATAGCGGTAATATAGTACTCGCAAGCGGTAGTATCTTTGATTTATCAAATGTTTCTTCAATTAAAGTATTTTTAACTGCACAAAATAATCCGTTTGCTATTGGGCAAGGTAGTGCTTATCCTATCATCACCACGGCAGGAGGTAATATCATAGTTGGTAATTCTGTAAGCTTACCGTTATGTAACCGCTAATGAAGGTGGTTTTGTCAGATGGCAAATTACAGGTAATTCCTTTGTACTTTTAACGATAGAACCAACAGGAGATGTAACAATAGATAATATCATCAAAATTTTAATAAATACTACTGTTGGTAATGTTATAGTAAATACCATTGTAGGGCAAAGATGAGAAGTCGTTGAACATCTATTACCTATAATTACAAAGACCTTCAAATGAAATACATAGAATAACTACTCCGCTTATTACCCCAATGGGGTCCTTCCGTCGGTTCGAGTGTTGGAGGTTTTAACCCTCTACAGCCGCCACCAACTAGCGGTAGTGTAGTTATATGTTCCGCCTACCACTCCGGGCAGCTACGACGTAACACCTAGCAATCCGGCGGGATATAATACTCCGACTACTCCGGTTACAGGCACAGGCGAATTTGGTCCTAACGGACCTGGTACAGGAGGAACTACAGGAGATAATATTGGTACAGGAGGCGGTAGCCCATCAGTTGGTACCGGTGGTTTTGGTCCTAACGGTCCTGCTAATGTCGGAGGCAATCCTTACGGTCCGAATGCTTCGGTCGTAACGACTCCAACTTCAAACTTAGGCGCTAACCAGTTATCAACTGGAGGAGGCGGTAGCTTTGGAGGTACTACGGGTTATAACAGTCCGTTAACAGGTGGCTCAAGCTACAATAGTTCAGTTTTCGGTTCGGATGTATACAGTCCATCAACGGCTGCTAGTGGTTAGAGTGGTGCCGGTGGCTCAAGTTATAATAGTCCTGCTGCAACCGGTATTGCTCCTGCTAATAGCGGTAACTCTTCAGCACAAGGGAACAGTTCTAGTTTGGGAGGTACAACTAAAGGCGGTGTAACCAACAGCGGAAGTAGTCCATACGGTAATAGTTGTAATCCTAAAGCAACAGGTGTTTCTCCCGCTAATAATAGTAACGGCATGGGAAGTAGTTCCGGTAGCGATATGTCTGCTATAGGTAGTAGCTGAGATAATTCTGCAGGTACAAGTAGCGGTGGAAGCTCAGGTAGCGGAATAAGTCGTGCTAAAGCGAATGACGGCTTTAATGCTGCACAAGATAATACTAGTACCGCTAATCAAAAAGTAAGGGAGAGAATTAAGGCTCTTGAAGATGAAAATAACAATGCTACGAATCCTACAGCAGAAGATGCTACATCACGTAAGAGAGGTGTAGTTGTCGGAGGTGGTGATTGTGAACTTGATGAAAGTAAAGCTAATAATTCCATTTACGGGGTATGGGCTAGCCTATATTACGGTAAGGCAGTACAAAAAGCCTTTAACGGACTTTATAAAGCTAAATCTACCGGTGGCTCAATCGGGATTGATACCGTTATAAACGATAATATAGTTCTGGGTGCTGCTTATTAGAGTCGGTACGAAGTTACGTAAAATGCTAAAGCCGGCAATACTACTAAGGTCGGAACTAATATGGGCTCTATATACGGTTTATATAGCTTTATAAATAACCTATTTATAGAATGCGTAACCATCTATGCACGAAGTGATACTAAAACTAATGAACTACGTAATATTATAGGCGGTTATGAAACAGCACACGGTAAATATAATTCAACTTTTTATAGCGGTCAAGTAGTTGGGGGTTATAATTATCTATGGAAAGAAACTTCATTTGCACCGATGGCAGGAATCAGGCTTACTAAGATTAAAGATTTCGGTTATCAGGAATACGGTACTTCTTTCCAAAACCTAACTATTCAGAAACGTCAATATAACAAGGTTGAAGGTATACTCGGCGGTGAAATTAAGACAACCTACTATAAGGATGAATGCATAATTAGACAGCAAATTCATGCCTTTATTAATTACGATTTCAAAGGTAAAACACCGGCAATCGTTGTAGATCTTAACGGTCTTAATGAGCCTCTACCGGTACTGGCAAACCTACTAAAATGCTATATGATTTAGGGGCAGGTGCAGTAATTAAGAAGGGTAGAATGGAGTACGGAGTGCATTACAGTCTGAACTTAGCTCAAAAATACCATGCCCAGTTCGGTACGCTAAGATTTAAAGTAAACTTCTAAAAACCCGCATCAATTAAGAATAAGGATTTTAAAATCCTTATTCTTAATTACACACCGAATAGCATTACTATATAATCAGCTGTTTGCATAAAATTAAATAATAAGTTGAATTTATACAAGGATTATCATATTAATATTTGTAATTATTTTTCGGGAACTGCGATAGTTTTTATGGTAATTGCATGTAGTTTTTTATTTAATATTTCAGACAGGGCGTTTTTTACTAATTTATGTTGATTAATTAAAGAAAGTCCATTAAATTGAACATCTGATATTTCTAAGGCATAATGGTCTTGATCTCCTACTAAATCAGTAATTTTCATTGTACTGTTCGGAAATGATTCTTTAAGTATTTTTTCTAACTCTTCTACAGATATTGCCATTATTTTATCAATATTAATTTAAGTATTAATTAAAGTTTTTTTGCTTAAAGTAAAGCTTTATATGAATTTTTATTATAGAATTTTAAACATTCATTGATAAAATCGACTCTTATGAATATAATAATTAATATTATTATGTCATTCTATTAATTATTATGCAAAAAGAAACTGAAGAATTAAAATTATTTATCTTAGAATGTTTAAGTGAGAAAAAAGCAGAAGATATTGAGGTAATTGATTTAACAGGAAAACATAAATTAGCCGATTATATTATATTTGCTAGCGGTCGTTCGACTAAAAATGTTGGAGCAATTGCTGAATATGTAGCTTTAGAATTAAAAAATAATGCTGGTATAAATAGTAATATTGAGGGGCTTGGTAAATCAGAATGGGTACTAATAGATGCCGGTACTATTTTAATTAATATTTTTTATCCTGAAGTACGGGAGCATTTTAAGTTAGAAGAAATTTGGAAAAGATGAACGATCATATTCTTATTAACGTTATAATTTTACTCGGCACTGCGGTTTTTATCGTGGCTATACTTAAGCGTCTTAGATTAAGTCCGGTACTTGGTTACTTAATTGCCGGAGCTGCAATAGGTGATCACGGTTTAAAAATCGTAACATATGACCAAACTAAGTTACTAGGTGAACTTGGTGTAGTATTTCTATTATTTGCGATAGGACTTGAGTTATCCTTCGAGCGATTAAAAGCTATGAGACGATATGTATTTGGTCTCGGTAGTTTGCAAGTTTTAACAACCGCTATAGTAATTGCTGGTGCAATGGTGCTTATAGACGGCAATAGTAGTGCGGCTATTATTACCGGCGGTGGTCTGGCCCTTTCATCTACAGCACTTGTTATGCAGGTGATTGAGGAAAATCGTAGTCAATCAACGCAAATAGGAAGAGTTTCTTTAGCTATTCTGTTACTACAAGATTTGGCCGTAGTGCCATTGCTTGTGATAGTTCCGTTACTTGCCGGTAACAATAAAGCCTCGCTTGCAGCGGCTCTTGGTATTGCACTCTTAAAAGCCGTAACGGCCTTACTTACAATATTTATTGTCGGTCGTGTTTTTCTTCGTCCTGTATTTTCATTCATTTCATCAGAAAGTAATAATGCAAGCGAGTTACCTATTTCGATGACTTTGTTAATAGTACTTTCTGCTGCTTGGGCTACCGAAACATTTGGTTTATCTTTAGCTCTAGGAGCGTTTGTTGCCGGAGTATTAGTTGCAGAAACTGAATTTAGATTGCAGGCAGAGGAAAGTATTTATCCTTTCAAAAGTTTATTTTTAGGATTGTTTTTCATGACCGTGGGTATGAATATCGATGCCCTAGAAATGTATGAAAAAATATCTCATATTCTTACTTTATCTATTGCTTTAATAGGTATAAAAACCTTAATCATAACGGCTTTTTGTATTTTATTCGGTTTTAATAAAGGAGTTGCTTTTTATTCAGGCTTATTATTATCGCAAGGTGGAGAGTTTGGTTTTATATTATTCAGTTTAGGTAAAGATAGTGGAGTATTAGAAGAAAGTACTGCCGATATATTATTACTCGTAGTTACTTTTACTATGGCACTTACTCCATTACTCGCAGCTTTAGGGCAAAAGATTGCTGAGAAAGTTGATAAAGGACTTGGTAAAACTCCGACTCAAATGATTGAGCTTGGGGCAAGAGATTTAACAAACCATATTATTATTGCCGGACTCGGTAATACCGGTAAAATGGTAGCAAGAGTTTTGGAAGCAGAAGGTATAAGTTACGTAATACTTGATTTAGATGATGATAGAGTAAAAGAAGAGCTATCAAACGGTTTGCCGGTTTTTAAAGGTGATGTATCGCAAGCCGATACTCTAAAGGCATTAGGTACGGAAAGAGCATTCGCTATAATACTTACTATGAATAATCAAGTAACTATCAAGAAATCGCTTAAAACAATTAGTGGTAATTATCAGGATATACCGGTTGTCGTTAAGTTAAAAAATTTAAAAAATGCTAGAGAGTTTTATGATTTAGGTGCCACAACTATTATTCCAGAAAGTTATGAGACTGGATTACAAATAGGTGGAACAGTCCTAAAAAATATAGGTATTAGTGAGCAGGAAATTAATAGAATAAAAGTACAATTTAGGCTTGGTAATTATATAATAGCAAAAAAAGAGGATGCTTTATCTGAAGCGGAAGATAATGATTAAAATTCTTATTACTTTAATTATTGTAATATTATCAACAACAATTAATGCCGATAATAAAAAATTGCCTATTCCGAGATTTGTTTCAATAAAATCTAATGAAGTAAATGCAAGGAGCGGACCAACTACTAAATCTGCCGTAGAATGGGTTTTTGTTAAAAAAGGCGAACCGGTAGAAATAACTGCAGAGTACAAGCAATGGCGACAAGTACGTGACATTAACGGCGAAGGTGGTTGGATACATTCAAGCGTTTTATCAGGTAAAAGATCAGTAGTTATTACTTCTGATAAGGAAATAGAACTTACCAAATCCGCAGACCATAAAAGCCGAGTTATAGCAAAATTAATGCCAAAAGTTCGTTGTAGTTTGAAAAAATGTAAAGAACAATTCTGCCAAATTACATGTAAGGATTACACAGGTTGGATTTCCAAGAAAGTAATTTGGGGAGTGTATGATGATAATGATAGGTATTAATAGGCTTCTTGCATAACCTCCTTCTAAAGGTAATTTGTACGTCAATCCGGTACTCGCATCCTCACGTACTTTTATGTACGCTGCAGTGCTGTGTTCCGTGTTTCCTTCAAGTGCCTCTTTATAAGATAGGTGATACAAGAAGCCTAGTACCGATAATAAATTGTAAAAGTAATTTACTGCCTGAAGTTAATTTGCTAATAAAGATTTACCAAAGATATAATTATTTATCCAAAGATATTTAGACGGTACAAATGATGTCGCATTTAAAAAACTATTTAGCGATAAAGTAAAATTAATAAATTTATTGACCTCTCTTCTTAGGTTATCGCAAGGAGATAGAATCATAGATTTAAGCTATATAACTACTGAACAGTTACCTGTATTTCTTGAAGGGCAAAGAAGTTTGTTCGATATAAAAGTTAAAGATGAAACCGGTAGATGGTATATAATCGAGATGCAGCGTAAAATGGAGAAAGATTATCTTAATAGAACGCAGCTTTACGGTTATTATACCCACGTTAGTCAAATTAAGAAGGGTATGAAACATAAGGATTTATTGCCGGTAGTAATAATTGCTCTCATAGGAGCAAAAGCTTTGCCTGATGAATTGCCGTATATTAGCTATCATCATATAAAAGAAAGCAATATCCATAAATAATATTTGTTTTCATTAACTTATGTATTTATTGAACTAGGGAAGTTTAAAAAAATGATCTTAAAGATGATACCGATGAATGGTTGCATTTATTAAAATATGCTTCGCAAGAACAAGAACCGCCAAAAGAGATTAAAAATGAAATTGTGTTATCGGCATATGCAAGTTTAGAGCAATATAAATGGACAGAACAAGAGCATGATGATTATTTTAGAGCTGAAATGGCTATATAACAAGAAATAGATAAGTTTGAAGAAAAGTTTAATGCCGGGATGGAGAAGGGCATAGAAAAAGAGAAAATTGAAACTGCAAAAGAAATGCTAATAGAGAATGAGCCTATAGAGAAAATAGCACGATATATTAAGCTTACAATAGAAGAAATAAAAAAGCTAAAAGCAGAAAAATATAAAGTATAGATATTTAAATGAAAACCACCTTGCCCGAACGTTCTCTTAAAATTAGAGCAAGGCTTAATTTTATAGTGCAGCAGATTTTAGATATTGCACAGGAAAAATCGCTATGATTATCTTGTACGGCTCTTTTGCTAGAGGCGATTGGGTACATGATCTACCTTACGGCTATCATAGCGATACTGATATTTTGATAATTCTGAAAAAAGGTAAATATAAAGGATACAGTGCTTTAAGATTAAAAGATAATATAAATATATAAGATTAGAAAACACAGGAATAATAAACCCTAAGCAAATTATTCCGTATGATTCAAGAATATCGATAATTCTAGAGTCAATAGAGGAAATAAGTAGGCAGTTAGAAAAAGGACGTTATTTTTATACCGATATAAAAAAAGAAAGTATTCTTTATATATGATAGCGGTGAATTTATACTTAGCGAGGCTAAAGATTTATCTTGGAGCGATTGGTAGAGGTAAAGGTTTTTTAAAAGGGGCAACTACTTATTTAAGCGATTTGTAGTATGCTTTTTATCAGCCTTTGACCTTCATCAAGCTACAGAAAGTCTTTACAGTACTATTTTATTAGTTTCCTCAAACTACAAACCTCAATTACATAATTTACAAGAACTAGGTAGCATGGCAGGAAATTATGACAATGAATTATGGAGTGTATTTCTTCAATTAACCGAAGAACAAAAAAAGTGTTTTGAGCTTCTTGAAAAAGCTTATGTTGATGCAAGATATGATAAAAACTATAAAATTACTAAAGAACAGCTGCTTTGTCTTATTGAAAGAATAGAAAAATTAAAAGAAATCACCGCAAGAATCTGTACAGCAAGAATTAATCCGTAAGGATTGAGTGTCATTACTAACTCAGCATTATCTGCCTGGATACCGAGTCGTCATTGCGAGCGACTGCAAGGAGCGTAGCAATCTAGCAAAAATAATAAAAATCTAAATATTAGCATTTTTAACTGGATTGCTTCGTCAAAACTTGCAGTTTTTCCTCGCAATGACTGGGCTTTTAAAGATATCTATAGTTATTGAGCAATGCCCATTAAGGTTTTAGTTTAAAGATTGATATAAATATAGTATAATATAAACCTTTAGTATATTCGATGAACTGCAAAAATTGGCTGAGTCGTTCTACAAGAGCTTCGGTTCTCGCGTATTACGTTATACGCAGCTCATCTTGCCTTGTGAACTCCTCGCTCTTTTTGAATTTGATCTTCGTATACTAGGCTTTTAGTTTAAAGATATATATATATAAAATTATGAGTAAGAAGCTTTATATTAAGACCTACGGATGTCAGATGAATGTTTATGATTCCATTAAGATGCAGGATTTGCTTTATCCCTTTGGCTATGAACCTACTGAAAATATTGAAGAAGCAGATGTTATTATTCTAAATACTTGTCATATCAGAGAGAAAGCAGCTGAGAAAACTTATTCTGAACTCGGTCGTATTAAGAAACTACAAGATACCAGAACAAAACAAGGTTTAAGTTCTGCAATAATAGTTGTAGCTGGTTGTGTTGCACAGGCGGAAGGGGAGGAGATTTTTACAAGAACTCCTTATGTTGATATTGTTGTCGGTCCGCAATCTTATTATAACCTACCGGAATTAATCTCAAAAGTCGTTAGACATGAAAAACACTTAATCGATCTTGATTTTGTTGAAGAAGCAAAATTTGATCAGCTACCTGAGCAATTATATCCGCAAGGAACAAGTGCCTTTATATCGGTACAGGAAGGGTGCGATAAATTTTGTACTTTCTGCGTAGTACCTTATACTAGAGGTGCTGAATTTTCAAGAAATGTAGAGCAGGTTTACAGAGAAGCACTAAAAGTAGTTAGTAGCGGTGCTAAAGAAATTATGTTACTTGGACAAAATGTCAATGCATATCACGGTAAAGGTCCTGCAGATAAAATATTTAGTCTAGCCGATTTACTCAAACATCTAGCACAAATTCCCAATTTAGAGAGATTACGTTATACCACCTCACACCCGATAGATATGAATAATGATCTAATAAAGCTGTACGGCACCGAACCTAAATTAATGCCGTTTCTACATCTACCGGTGCAGTCAGGTTCAAATAAAATATTAAAAGCCATGAACCGCAAACATGATCGGGAATATTATTTTGATATAATTAATCGCTTAAGAGAAGCAAGGCCTGATATCGTTTTATCCTCTGATTTTATTGTCGGGTTTCCCGGTGAAACAGATGAAGATTTTGAAGATACATTAGATTTGGTCCGTAGAGTAAAATACGGTCAGTGTTATTCGTTTAAATATAGCCCACGTCCCGGCACACCTGGTGCAACTAGAACCGACCAAATACCTGAACATATAAAATCAGAGAGATTAACTATATTACAACAAGAACTCATGGCTCAGCAACTAGCTTTTAATACAAGTTGTGTTGGTAGTACTATGAAAGTTCTATTTGATCGCAATGGTAAATTCGACGACCAGATAATAGGTAAAACTCCATACATGCAGTCCGTATATATCCAAAACCCTAATAAGTCTTTACTTGGTAAAATCATTGATGTAAAAATTACTAAGGCTTCACTTAATAGTTTAACCGGCGAAATATTATAAGTCATGTATAAATCTCTTCTTTTTTGTTTAAAAATTTTTGTCTTCCTTATTTTAGTAGGTTGCGGGATTACTGCTTATATAATATACCACTATTCACGTGATTTGCCTGATTACTCACAGCTTGCACGTTATTATCCGCCGTCGGTAACGCGTATTTATTCCCGTGACGGCAAATTAATGGAGGAGTACGCTTTTGAACGTCGTGTGTTTGTACCGATTAATAGCGTACCGAGTTCGCTAATAGAAAGTTTTATTGCAGCTGAGGATAAGAATTTCTATAACCATCCCGGCGTTGATTTGTTTGGAATAGTTAGAGCGGCATTTTTAAACATATCTAATTATTTACATAATAGGCGTATGGAAGGAGCGTCTACCATTACTCAGCAAGTGGTTAAAAATTTTCTGCTAACTAACGAAGTTTCTCTTGAACGTAAGATTAAAGAAGCGATTCTTTCTTATATGATTTCAAGAGTATTTACTAAGGATCAAATTTTAGAATTATATCTTAATCAAACATTTTTTGGTCGTGGTGCATACGGTGTTGCGGTAGCTGCACAAAATTATTTTAATAAATCCGTAGAGGAACTTACTATTGCAGAATCAGCTTTTATTGCGGCACTGCCTAAAGCCCCTTCCGAACTTAATCCTGAGAGAAACTATGCTAGAGTAAAAGCTCGTCGTGATTACGTAATAGCACGTATGTTTGAAGATGGTTATATAACAAGAGATGCTGCGAAAGAAGCTATGGATAGCCCGATAGTTTTACGTAAACGAGCTAAGGAAGAAACTGTTACAGCAGATTATTATGCTGCACAGGTCAGAGAAGAAGTAATTAGGATGTTAAATAGTCAGGAAGAATTTTATACCGGAGGTCTTACTATCATTACTTCTTTAGATGCAAAGATGCAGCAATTAGCTGAAAACTCTCTAAGAAAAGGTCTAAGGGAGTTTGATAGAAGGCGTGGTTTTAGAAAGCCTATAGCTAATATTTCTCTTGATAATTGGCAAGGAGAGCTAAAAAAACTACCGACTCCTCCATCGCTTTTAGAGTATAAATTAGCTGTAGTTCTAGATGTAGCCGATAATCATGTAGAGATTGGACTTATAGACGGCAGCAAATCTAAGATGCCTATTGCTGAAATGAAATGGGCAAGAAGTAATCTTAAATCAGTTAAGACCTTGCTTAAAAAAGGTGATGTGATAGTGGTTGAGGCTATAAAAGAGGGGTATGCTCTTCGTCAGATTCCTGAAGTAAACGGTGCTATTATGGTTATGAACCCAAATACCGGACAGGTACTTGCAAGCGTTGGCGGTTATGATTTTTCCACAAGTAAATTTGATAGAGTAACTCAAGCACTGCGTCAACCCGGTTCTTTGAGTAAAACCTTTGTTTATTTAGCAGCTCTTGAAAACGGTGTTAAGCCGAATCAGATTTTTAATGATGGACCTATTGAGATTTCGCAAGGTCCAGGGATGCCTAGTTGGCGTCCTAAAAATTATGAGGGTAAGTTTTTAGGTGAAATCACTATGCGTACTGGTCTTGAAAAATCTCGTAATCTTATAACAGTAAGAGTTGCAACTGCCGTAGGACTTACAAAAATCGTTGATATAATTAAGCGTTTCGGTATTAATAATGAACCAAAAAAAGTTTATTCTATGGTACTTGGTTCAATTGAAACCACACTTAGCAGAATGACTAATGCTTATGCAATTATTGCTAACGGCGGTAAAAAAGTTGAGCCTCATTTTGTAGAATTAATTAAAGATCGTAACGGTAAAATTATTTATAGGCGAGATGATAGAGAATGTCTTGCTTGTAATGTTTCGGATAGTAATTTAGATACCGCAATATTAGAAATACCGAAAGAATATATCTATAGAGTTACGGATGAAGCTAGTGATTATCAAATTACTTCGTTTTTAACCGGAGCAATAGATAGAGGTACCGGTTATGCTGCGAAGAAGTTAGGGAAAATTATCGGCGGAAAAACCGGTACTAGTAACAATAGTAAAGATACATGGTTTGTAGGTTTTACACCCACAATAGTAGTCGGCAGTTATGTGGGTTATGATACACCGAAAGAGCTTGGAAAAAGAGCAACAGGCTCAAACGTAGTATTACCGATTTTTATTGATTTTATGAGTAATGCTTATAAGGATAAGCCATCGCTGCCTTTCAAAGTTCCAGATTCAATTAAGCTAATTCCCGTAGATAGAGCAACTGGTAAAATTACACCAAGCGGTACTGTTATAGAAGCATTTAAAGTAAATAATGTTCAGATGCTTGAGAATGAATATATGATTGATAATCAAGATAATAATGATATTTTTGATTATGTACCGAGTAAGGAAGATCAATCGCAGGAAATTTACTAAACTGTATAATTAGTTTAAGCCGATGTCATTCCCTGTTTTCTATGTCATGCCCGCGGAAGCGGGAATCCAGGAAAAAAGCAGCAATACAGCAAATTTTAAAAATTAAAAGTTCGATTTATCGTGCACCCTGGATTCCCGCTTCCGCGGGCATGACATCGGTATCATACAACAAAACCACCTATTTTTATTTTAACCTATGAAAAAAATTATTTTATATCTCACTGCCCTAATATCACTTACTATAACTTTTATAACTCAAGCGGATTGTTTTTTAGTTAATGAAAATTATAAAACAAGAAGGTAATTGTGAGTCTCGTTATGCTCCATGCTCAACATTTAAAATTGCTATAAGTTTAATGGGTTATGATGATGGGTTTTTAATTGATGAAACTCATCCAAAATTACCTGTTAAAGCAGGATATGCTGACTATCTTGAAGTTTGGAAACAATCCCAAACACCTAAAGATTGGATGAAGAATAGCTGTGTTTGGTATTCTCAGATTATTACTAAAGAATTAGGTATTGAAAAATTTCGTGATTATGTAACATAATGTGATTATGGTAATCGTGATATTTCAGGAGGAGATAAAGGCAAGAATAACTGTTTAACTAATGTATGGCTTTCTAGTTCTTTAGAAATTTCACCGTAAGAACAATTAGCTTTTCTTCAGAAACTAGCAGAGAATAAATTGCCTGTAAGTGTTCAAGCCCAAGAAATGACTAAAAATATTTTGTTTATTGAAGATTTTGTAGATTGTTGGAAGCGTTACGGTAAAACAGGTAGTGGTAATAAACTTAGCCAAGATAGAACTGTAAAGTTAAAGGATCGTAAAATTGGATGGTTTATAGGTTGGCTACAAAAAAATGACAGAACAGTTTTCTTTGTACATTTCATTGAAGATAATAAAAATTATTATTCTTATGCAGGGCAACGTTCTAAAGAAGCAGCGAAAGAAAAGCTAAAAGAATTGATAAATCAAGAATTGAAATAAATCTCAATTTTTATTTTCGAGGAACAACCAACAGTGAATTTGCTATTGGTTGTTGATTAAAAAGCAATACTCTAGGTTATCTATACTAAAGTACCTTCTTCTTCATAGGAGACTCCGGTCATATCTACCACAGCATGATCATTATCAAGTAGAGTGTTATTTTCAGTAGTAACATCTTCATTAATTTCAGCAGCAAGTTTTTCAGCTTCAATTTCATCAATATATTGTTTTAATTTAGCTTTTGTTGCGTTTTTATTTCTAACATACCCAAGTTACCCCTACACCTATTATAACAGCTATGGAGGCAACTACAGCTGTGCCAATGCTTATATATTGAGCAACTAAGGAATTATCATTATCACTCTCATCAAACATATTTTCTTGAAAGTTGTAAGTTGTATTGAAAGCAGTATTAGTAAGGTTTGCTACGGTGTTATTAATTAAATTTATTCCCGTTTCAGTCTAACTTTCGGTGTTATCGGAAAAGATTGATTCAGAAATTTCGTCAGTAGAGCTTGTTATTGTGTTATTAATCGGATTAGCTGCTATTTCAGATAAGTCTTTTGTTATGAGTTCTAATAAGTTTTCTATTGTGTTAGTACCTTGAGTAGTGCTAGATATCGGGTTAGATATTAAATCCTTTATTTCTGAATAAATTCCATTCAAATTATTTCCTTTAAGTACCTCAAATATTTTGCACCCTTTACTATAACCTATAGTAATAGGGTTATTAGTTGCTGCAGTATTAAGTATATACTCAATAGTAGGGTTTTAAATTTTAGTATAATTGTGTGGATCAAAATAATAACGAAAATTTTCTTGACATATTTTCATCAATGCTTCCTCATACATAAAAGTATTATCACCTTGTTTTTTTTAATATATAATCTCGTATATTGTCTCCATTATCATTATATCGTTATTTAATAATTCAATTCCTTTGCTATACTCCATCGCTGCCATATTGTTTTTAGGACAATTCGATACAATTAAATTTTTTGTAGTAGGATCTATATAATAATTTTCTCCGTTATATCCTATTTGAAGCATATTATATTCTTGATCTCCAATTGTTGCTCTTACTGTTATAGTAATGCTTGCCACAGTGGTTAAAAATGAAGTTAATTGATGTATCATTTTGCTATTCCTTTGGATTTTTAAAATTGAAGGGCATAATCAGCAGTACTTATTTGATAGTCAAGAAATTATTAACAAAAATTAATAATTAATATATAATAATTGCAATTAGGTAAATTATATAAATTTCAATATCGCTTGAAGTATCTAAAGAAATGTTATAAAGTCAAAAAGTTCATAGAAATTTAAGGGTATTATGCAAGTAGTAAAAGCTTTAGAACAAATTTTAGCAGATAGCTATGCTTTATATTTTAAAACACAAAATTATCATTGGAATGTAGAAGGAGCAGAGTTTAGAAGTCTACATTTATTATTTGAGGGGCAGTATGAAGATTTAGCTGAAAGCTTAGATGAGCTTGCTGAAAGAATAAGAAGTTTAAATGCTAAAGTTCCCGCATTATCAGATTTAATAAAACTTGCATCTATAGATGAGGCAAATCTAAACGCAACGGCAAATGAAATGCTTAAAAGTCTAACAAAAGATCAAGATATTATTAGAGATACCTTATATAAGGGACTCAAAGTAGCACAAGCAGAGGGCGATGAGGGTACAGCCGATATGATTATTGGACGAATTAAGGTGCATGAAAAGAATAGATGGATGCTGAAGAGTAGTATACTCTAGTGTCATTTCCATTTTCGTCATTGCAAGCGACTGAAAGGAGCGTAGCAATCTCAGGAGATAGTGTATGATTCCTGAGATTGCTGTGTCGATGCTGTGCATCTCATCGCAATGACGTTAATGTTCATAACAAACAAACTAACAAAATAAAAATAAAATGGAACAATATGATGTAGCCGTTATAGGCGGTGGTCCAGGTGGGTATGTTGCAGCAATTAGAGCAGCACAATTAAAGAAAAAAGTTGTATTAATAGAAAAAGAGCATTTGGGTGGGGTATGTCTTAATTGGGGGTGTATACCGACTAAATCCCTGCTTAAATCTGCTGAGGTTTTTGAATATATAAAACATGCTAAAGATTATGGAATTGATGCTAAAGGTGCTGAAATCAACATTAAGAAAATAGTCGAACGCTCAAGAGAGATTTCAAATAAGCTTGCAGGCGGTGTTAAATTACTACTGAAAAAAAACAAAGTGACCGTGATAGACGGAGTAGCAAGTCTTGCAGGAAATAAGGTAATAAATATAAATGATAAACCTACAGTAAAAGCAGGAAATATTATTATAGCTACCGGCGCAAGATCTAGGGTTTTAAAAGGCTTTAAGCCTGACGGTAAACAAATTTGGACTTCTAAAGAAGCTATGATACCTCAGCATGTGCCGAAATCTATGATTATTGTCGGCTCAGGTGCAATCGGTATAGAATTCGCTTCGTTTTATAATAGTATTGGTGTGGATGTTACAGTAATTGAGGCACATAATAGAATATTGCCTGCTGAAGATATGGAAATTAGCGGAATCGCTCATAAGAACTTTGAGAAGAAAGGTATAAAAATTATTACAAATGCTAAGTTAATTAAGCAAACAAAATCAAAAGATAAGATAGAAGTTGAGTTAGAGTTAGCAGATAAAACACAAAAATTACAAGCTGAAATTTTACTTATGGCAGTAGGTATTACAGCTAATACGGAAAATTTAGGTCTTGAGAAAACAAAAATTAAAGTAGAAAACGGCTATATAACTACTAACGGGTTAATGCAAACTGCGGTATCAGGAATTTATGCTATAGGCGATGTAGCAGGAGTACCTTGTTTAGCTCATAAAGCAAGCCATGAAGGTATTATTGCAGCGGAAAGCATAGCGGGCTTAAAACCGCATACTATTAATAAACATAATATTCCTGGTTGTACTTATTCTTCGCCGCAAATAGCAAGCGTCGGTTTGACTGAAGAAGCAGCAACAACCTTAGGTTATAAACTTAAAATAGGCAGATTTCCTTTTATAGCTAACGGTAAGGCTTTAGTAAGCGGTGATAGCGATGGCTTAATTAAAACTATATTTGATGCTAAGACGGGTGAGTTGCTTGGAGCTCATATGATAGGCTCGGAAGTTACGGAATTAATACAAGGATATGTGGTTTCAAAAAATTTAGAAGGAACGGAGTTGGATTTAATTAACACTATCTTCCCGCATCCGACTTTATCGGAAATGATGCATGAATCAGTATTCTCTGCTTATGATAGGGCAATACATATATAATACTCGATGAACTTCAAAAATTGGCTACGTCGTCTTATAAGAGCTGTGGTGCTCACGTATTAAGTATATGCTCCGCTCCTCGCCTTATAGACACTCCTTGCTCTTGTTGAAGTTGATCTTCGTATATACGTTTCATTTTACTTCGGAGATATAAATTAAGAAAATGAACAAAGGTAATTTAATCAAGAATTATGCAGTAGCGTTATTTAATAACGCTATAGTTGATAATATACAAGATAAGATCTTTGAAGAAATTACTTCTATAAACCGTATAATTACCGATAATTTTGATATTAGAGAGTTCCTATTTTCTCCTATAGTAAATAAGAACGACAAAATTAACGCAGTTAATTCATTAGCAAAAAATATCAAAATTAGCACAATAGTACAAAATTTTTTATTGTTATTGGTAAAAAATTCGCGTACTGCTATTTTATCTAATATAGTAGATGCTTATAATACTTTACTATATGAAAGTAAAAACATAAAGATAGTTCAGGTTATTTCTGCAAATAAGTTACAACCTAAAGAGCAGGAGTGGATTAAATCTCGTATAGAAAAAGAATTAAATCAAAAAACAGAAATATTATTTGATATAGATAATACTATTATTGGCGGTATTGTAATTAAATATGATAGTATGTTGCAAGATTACTCAATAAAAGGTAGTTTAGAGAAAATAACGAAAGCTTTAAAGACAGTTAATATTGCTGTATAGATATTTATATAGTCATTGCGAGGAAATTACGAAGTAATTGACAAAGCAATCTCAGGATATTTTATGAGATTGCCACGAGGCCTACGGCTGCTCGCAATGACGACTCGGTGTCCACACGGGCAATGCTCGTTCGCAATGACAAGAAAATTAGGAGACATAAACCACATGAAACTAAAGCCTATTGAAGTAGCTGAAATATTACAAAAGGAAATAGCTAATATTAATTGCTTAAGTGAGCTTGAGGAAGTAGGGCAGGTAATAACCGTCGGTGACGGTATAGCCCAAATTTACGGTCTTGCTAATGTAAAATCCGGTGAAGTAGTAGAATTTAAATCCGGTGTTAAGGGCCTTGTTTTAAACTTGGAAAACGATAGTGTCGGTGTTGTAATTATGGGGGATGATAACCAAGTACAGCAAGGTGATAATGTCAAAAGAACTAAAGAAGTTTTAGAAGTACCGGTAGGAAAAGCTTTGCTTGGTCGTGTTGTTGATGCTCTAGGTAATCCTATTGACGGCAAAGGCGATATTGCAAGTAAAGAGTACAGACATATCGAGATGAAGGCTCCGGGGATAATAGAAAGAACGAGCGTGAGTGAACCCGTACAAACCGGAATAAAGGCTATAGATTCGTTAATCCCAATAGGTAGAGGACAAAGAGAGTTAATAATCGGTGATAGGCAAACTGGAAAAACAGCTATAGCCGTTGATACTATTATTAATCAAAAACAAGCTCATTCACTTACTAATGAAAGTGATAAAATTTATTGTATTTATGTAGCTATTGGGCAGAAAAGATCAAGTGTTGCACAAATAGTAAAAAAACTAGAAGATGCCGGAGCCATGGACTATACACTCATTGTTTCGGCTACTGCTTCGGAAGCTGCAGCTCTTCAATTCATTGCCCCTTATTCTGCCTGTAGTATGGGCGAATATTTTCGTGATAACGGCATGCACGCACTTATTATTTATGATGATTTAAGTAAGCATGCCGTTGCATATAGACAAATCTCATTATTACTTAGAAGACCTCCCGGGCGAGAAGCCTATCCCGGCGACGTGTTCTACCTGCATTCAAGGTTGCTTGAGCGTGCTGCTAAAATGTCAGAGGAAAAAGGCAGCGGTTCACTTACTGCTCTTCCTATAATCGAAACGCAGGCAGGTGATGTATCCGCATATATCCCAACAAATGTTATTTCGATTACCGACGGTCAAATTTTCTTAGAAAGTGAGCTATTTTATAAAGGTGTAAGACCTGCCGTTAATGTCGGTATTTCGGTAAGCCGTGTTGGTTCTGCAGCACAAATAAAGGCTATGAAGCAGGTAGCAGGTTCGGTAAAGTTAGAGCTTGCTCAATTTAGAGAGCTTGAGTCTTTCTCGCAATTTGGATCAGATTTAGACCCTGCCACTAAAGCACAAATCGATCACGGTAAAAGATTAGTTGAGATATTAAAACAAGCTCAATATAATCCTTTTCCGGTAGAAGAACAAATAGTAAGTATTTATGTCGGCACTAAGAAATATTTAAATGATGTCCCGCTTCAGAAAGTAAAAGAATTTGAAGATAAAATGCTTACGGAGATAAGGTTAAATAAAAAAGATATTTTGGAATCAATAAAAAACGAGCAATGTATAACCGAAGAAACCGAGCAGAAACTGAAAGCATTTTTAGAAAACTTCGTTAAGGAATTTGTTAAATAAGATGATGTTGTTTTTGTGTGGATACTAAATCGTCATTGCGAGTGACTGAAAGGAGCGTGGCAATCTCAGGAATGTTGCCTGAGATTGCAACAAAGTTTCGTTCCTCGCAATGACATAAAAATACTAAATAAATATGTCAAATTTAAAGCAGTTAAGAACTAGAATTAAAAGCGTTAAATCTACACAAAAGATTACTAAAGCAATGCAACTAGTATCAGCTTCTAAAATGGCAAAAATAAAGAGTCAAATAGCCAATTCAAATTTTTATATTGAGGCTGTTAGTAAAATGATGTCTGCTATATTATCAATTGATATGTATGAGTTATCTATAGAAGAGCAGAAATTTTTTAATACCGTGCCGAATAAAGCAAATTTATTGATAGTTATGACATCACAGCGTGGTTTATGCGGAACGTTTAATTACAGTATAATTCAGCAAGTTAAGAATGATATTAAAGAGTTAGAAAATAAAGGCGAACAAATAAAACTTATCATTATTGGAAAAAAAGGTTACGAAGCACTAAAAAGGCAATATGTAAATTATATTGATAGTTATTTTGAGTTACCCAAAATTCATGATGAAAATCTGATGCTACAAGTAAAACAAAAAATTATGTCGGCAGTAGAAAATCTAGAAGTTAGTAATTGTGTTATATATTTTAATAAATTTAAGAACGCAATGACTCAAATTATGACTAGACAACAGATTTTACCAGTAGCAAAATATCAGGATGATTCTATGATAGATAATCCTATAGTTAATTTAGTCGGATTCGGATACAAGGAACGAGGAGCGAAGCCTATAAATAATAGGAGCGCGACGAGTGACATAGTAGGCGAGTCCAAATCAATTGACTATAATTATGAATATGAGGGAGAAAATCTCATTTCTAATCTCATTAATTTATATGTGAATTCCCAAATAAATTATGCTTTACTACAAAGTAGAGCAAGTGAGGAGGGAGCTAGAATGACTGCTATGGAAAATGCAACAAATAATGCTAATGATTTAATAAGCAAGTTAGTTTTAAAGCTAAATAGATCAAGACAGGCTATTATTACTACGGAATTAATAGAGATTATAGCCGGTTCAGAAGCGGTTTAGATATACTCGTTTAATTTGAAAAATTGGCGTCGTTGTTTCATATTTTTTGATCCTCACGTACTAGTATATACGCTGTCAAAAAATATGAAACGCCTTGCTCTTTTCCACATTAAACTGCGTCTATCTGTTCTTCATTTTATTTGTATTATATTTTTTAACAAAAGAAAAAATCATGACAAAAAATATTGGAAAAATTACTCAGATTATTTCAGCGGTGGTGGATGTAAAATTTACGAATAACGGTAAGTTACCGGAAATTTTAAATGCTCTAGAGTGCTATAACGATACACGAAGGGTAGTCCTGGAAGTAGCACAACATATAGGTGATGATACAGTGCGTTGTATTGCTATGGATTCTATGGAAGGGTTAGTGCGGGGCGTAGAAGTAATAGATACAGGCAGTCCTATTCGTATTCCTGTAGGTACTGAGACGCTTGGGCGTATTATGAATGTTGTAGGTGAGCCGATTGACGGTAAAGGAGACATTAAAAGCTCAAATATTTCTTCTATATATAAGCCTGCTCCTGATTTTACCAATCAGTCAACCGAGCGTAATATATTAGTAACCGGTATTAAAGTTATTGATTTACTTGCTCCTTATACTAAAGGCGGTAAAATAGGACTATTCGGTGGTGCAGGAGTCGGTAAAACCGTGCTTATAATGGAGCTTATTAATAACGTAGCTAAAGCACACGGCGGTTATACGGTATTTGCAGGAGTTGGTGAGAGAACTAGAGAAGGTAATGATCTTTATCATGAAATGATTGACTCGGGTGTTATTAACCTTGCAGAGCCTGAAAAATCAAAAGTAGCTTTAGTTTATGGACAAATGAACGAGCCGCCGGGAGCAAGGGCAAGAGTTGCGTTAAGCGGTCTGACCATTGCCGAGAGTTTTAGAGATATGAATGAAGGGCAAGATGTTTTGTTTTTTGTAGATAATATTTTCCGTTTTACTCAAGCAGGTTCTGAAGTATCGGCGTTACTCGGTAGGATTCCGTCAGCGGTAGGGTATCAGCCTACTCTTGCAACCGATATGGGCGAACTACAAGAGCGTATCACCTCTACTAAGCACGGCTCAATAACTTCCGTGCAGGCTATATATGTACCGGCGGATGATTTAACTGATCCTGCTCCTGCTACTTCTTTTGCACATTTAGATGCTACAACGGTACTTAGTCGTCAGATAGCTGAGTTTGGGATTTATCCGGCAGTTGATCCGTTAGATAGTAATTCGCAGGTACTTGATCCGATGATTGTTGGTGAAGAACATTATAGTGTAGCAAGACAAGTGCAGCAGGTTTTACAAACTTATAAATCGTTGCAGGATATTATCACTATTTTAGGTATGGATGAGCTATCCGAAGAAGATAAACTAACCGTGGCACGTGCTAGAAAAATACAGCGTTTCTTATCGCAGCCTTTCCATGTCGCTGAAGTATTTACCGGAGCTGCAGGCAAGTTTGTTAATCTAGCTGATACTATAGCAGGCTTTAAAGGACTTGTAGAGGGTAAATACGATGATTTACCGGAAGCTGCTTTTTATATGGTCGGAACTATAGACGAGGCTATAAAGAAGGCGCAAACGTTGAAGTGACGTTGATGTCATTCCCGCGTAGGCGGGAATGACGTAGTAATTTTACTATATTATTCTATGAACGCAACAATTCTAGTCAAAATAATTACTCCTTTAAGTATTGCATTGGAAAAGCAAGCTAAAATAGTAACAATGTCGGGTGAGGAGGGTATGTTTGGAGTGCTGCCGAGTCACGTTCCGATGATTGTTAGTTTAAAAGCCGGTTTAGTGCAGGTTTATATAGATGATATGCATAAATCCGAAAACACTTATCTTATTTCCGGCGGTGTAACCGAAGTAACGGCAAATTATATTAATATAGCTACGGAAACGGCTATTAACGTTACGAATTTAAGTGAAGCGGAAATAGCAACTAAGCTTCTCGATCTTCAAAAAACTTTATCAGATCAACATTAATTTGTTTGAAAAATCTACGTTTTGGGATAAGGTTATTTTAATGTCATTGCAAGGCTTTTTTCCGTCATTGTGAGGAGCGAGAGGTGACGCGGCAATCTTGTCAAACTTCCTGAGATTGCCAAGCAGTTCTACGGCTGCTCGCAATGATGATGTTTATTCCACATAATCAAGTGAGAAACAAATGTCAGAAGTACATAATTCAGAATATATACAAGAGTTATCAGTTGATAATACTTCATACAAAATTTACGATATAAATAAAGCGGCAAGCGATGTAGATCTTCCCTTAAAAAAGCTTCCATATAGTTTAAGAGTATTATTTGAGAATGTATTACGTTCTAATGGTTCAAAGCAAAGCTTACTTTTATTTAAAGAATGGCTAAAAACTAAAAAATCTGATGCGGAAATAGATTTTATGCCGGCAAGAGTTTTGATGCAGGACTTTACTGGTGTGCCTGCTATTGTAGATTTGGCGGCTATGCGTGATGCGATGAAGAAAATAGGAGGTGATCCGTTAAAAATTAACCCGCTTATTCCTGTTGATTTGGTAATAGACCATTCCGTAAGCGTTGATTCTTATGCAGCTAAGGATTCATTCAATAAAAATGTTCAAATGGAAATGAAACGTAATATAGAGCGTTATGCATTTCTTAAATGGGGGCAGCAAGCATTTAATAATTTTAAAGTAGTGCCGCCGGGTACGGGTATTTGTCATCAGGTAAATTTAGAATATTTAGCAAAAGTCGTGTGGCATAAAGACGGCACCCTTTATCCTGATAGTTTAGTTGGAACGGATAGCCATACAACTATGGTAAACGGTTTATCGGTGCTTGGTTGGGGAGTCGGCGGAATAGAGGCAGAAGCTGCCATGCTAGGTCAACCTCTTACTATGATTCTGCCAGAGGTAATTGGGGTAAAACTAACAGGAAAATTAACAGGTATAGCTACCGCAACTGATTTAGTTTTAACCGTTACCGAGATGTTGCGGAAAAAGAAAGTAGTAGGTAAATTTGTCGAGTTTTTCGGTGAGGGTCTTAAAAACCTAATGATTGCCGATCGTGCTACTATTTCTAATATGTCGCCTGAATACGGTGCTACTTGCAGCTTTTTCCCGATTGATCAAGAAACTATAAAATATCTAGAGCTAACAGGTAGAGAAAAAACGCAAATCAGATTAGTAGAGCAATACGCAACCGAGCAGAATCTTTGGTATGATTTTGAACATGCGGTAGAATATACTGAGGTTTTAGAGCTAGATTTATCTATGGTACATAGTTCACTTGCCGGTCCAAAACGTCCGCAAGATCGAGTAAACTTAAATGATGTAGCAAGTAATTTTAAATATGAATTACCGAATTTTGCTTTAGAAAATAAAGACATTGATAAAAAATATGCCGTAGCAAATCAGAATTACGAAATTGGTAACGGCGATGTGGTAATTGCAGCAATTACTAGCTGTACTAATACTTCTAATCCTTCGGTTATGATTGGTGCAGCACTTCTTGCTAAAAAAGCACTAGAACACGGGTTAAAGGTAAAACCTTGGGTTAAAACTTCTCTTGCTCCTGGTTCAAAAGTCGTAACGGAATATTTGAAGCTTAGTGGTCTTGATAAATATTTAGATGAATTAGGGTTTAATCTAGTAGGTTACGGCTGCACTACTTGCATCGGTAATTCCGGACCTCTCAATCCAGAAATAGAGGAAACTATTAACAAAAACGGGTTAGTTGTTGCTTCTGTTTTATCTGGTAATAGGAATTTTGAAGGGCGAATTAATCCGCTTACTAAAGCAAGCTATCTCGGTTCGCCTATTTTAGTCGTAGCATATGCACTTAGCGGCACTCTTAATATAGATCTAACAAATATGCCCATAGGAGAAAATATTTATTTAAAAGATCTTTGGCCAAGAAAAGAAGAGATAGATGAAGTTATTGCAAATTCAATTAATTCCTCTATGTTTATAGAAAAATATTCTGATATATTTAGCGGAACGACAGAGTGGAAAGATTTACAGGTTACTAATAGTTCTACTTATAACTGGAATAAGAATAGCACCTATATTAATAATCCGCCTTATTTTAAGGATATAGGCAGCAAGAATAATATACAAGATATAAAATCTGCAAAAATTCTAGCAATTCTCGGTGATTCTATTACTACCGATCATATTTCGCCGGCAGGTAGTATTAGTAAAACCAGCCCTGCTGCTAAATATTTAACGGACCATCATATAGAGCCTCTAGATTTCAACTCTTACGGATCACGTAGAGGAAATCATGAAGTAATGATGCGTGGCACATTTGCTAATATTCGTATAAAAAATGAGATGTGTAAAGGTGTAGAAGGCGGGTTTACCATAAACCAGTTAAACGGCACGCAGCAAACTATCTACGATGCAGCTATGGACTACAAAGCTCATGATGTATCGGTAGTGATTTTTGCAGGTAAAGAATATGGCAGCGGCTCATCTAGAGACTGGGCAGCAAAAGGACCTGGTTTGCTTGGTGTAAAGGCAGTGATTGCCGAGAGCTTTGAGCGAATACATCGATCAAATTTAGTAGGTATGGGTATTTTACCGCTCACTTTTACCGGCAATAATACAAGATTAGATTTAAAGTTAGACGGTTCAGAAACTATTGACATTACAGGCTTAAGCGAGAATATAAGCTCTTATCATCCTGTTAAATGCGTGATACAAAAACAAACCGGTGCAATAAGAACAATCGATTTAATATTGCAAATATTTACGGATAATGAGATAAATTATATAAAGCACGGCAGTATTATGCATTTTGTGGTAGAGAGTTTGAAGGGGTAGTTTGCTGGTATCGTCATTGCGAGGAAATTGCGTAGCAATTGTACGTGCGTAATATTGGGAGTTTGTTATTATTTTATGAGATTGCCACGCAGTCTACGGCTGCTCGCAATGACAATTCAGATAGCCATGCAACAACGCCACATGGGAACGACATAAAGAGGTAAAAATATGGACAAGCATCTTAAAGAATATACCGAGAGCGGTAAGAAAAATTTAATTGTAGTATATATATTATATTTATGCGGGATCGTAGCTCCGATATTGCCATTAATTGGGGTATTTTTTGCATATCTTAACAAAGATAAAGGCGATAACTTTGCAATTAGTCATTACGTGTTTTTATTTCGTACTTTTTGCCTTGGGGTTCTTGGGTGGATTGTATGTTTTATATTTACGTTTATCATGATTGGAGTAGTACTATACGTTATACTCGCTGTTTGGTATATACTTCGTGTTGCCATCGGTTTTAAATATATGATAGAAGACAAAGCATACCCAAACCCTATGACTTATTGGATAAAATAAAAATGATAAAGCTGAACATAGACGGTTCTGAAATAGAAGTATCAGAAGGTAGCACCGTTTATCAAGCCTGTAAACAAGCAGGAAAAGAAATCCCTCATTTTTGTTATCATGAGCGTCTAAAAATTGCTGGTAATTGCCGTATGTGCTTGGTTGAAATGGAAAAATCACCAAAGCCTATAGCTTCTTGTGCTATGCCGGTAAGTAACGGTATGGTTATTCATACCGATACGCCGATGGTAAAAAAAGCACGTGAAGGGGTGATGGAGTTTTTACTGATTAACCATCCTTTAGATTGTCCTATTTGTGATCAGGGCGGAGAGTGTAATTTACAGGATCAGGCTTTCAGATATGGCAAAGGTACTAATAGATTCCACGAAAATAAGAGATCTATTAAAGATAAATATATGGGACCGTTGATTAAAACAGCGATGACTAGATGCATACAATGCACAAGATGTATTAGATTTGCAAGCGATATAGCGGGAATAGAGGAAATGGGCGCTATTCACCGTGGAGAACACATTGAAGTAACTTCATATTTAGAGCAAACTTTAGATTCCGAAATTTCCGGTAATATGATCGATATTTGTCCCGTCGGTGCTTTGAACTCTAAGCCTTATGCTTTTAAAGCTCGTAAATGGGAGCTAAAACATACCGCTAGCATTGGAGTGCATGATGCCGAAGGCTCTAATATTCGTATTGATAGTAGAGGCGATGAGGTAATGAGGATATTACCTCGTGTTAATGAAGAAATAAATGAAGAGTGGCTTTCGGATAAGAATCGTTTTAGTTATGATGGTTTAAAATATCAGCGCTTGGATCGTCCTTATATCAGAAAAAACGGTAAGTTAGTAGAAGCTAGCTGGAGTGAAGCTTTAAAGACAGTAGCGGATAAAATAAAATCCGTAAAACCAGAAAAGATTGCTGCTATTGCTGGTTCTCTCTCTTCTGTCGAATCAATGTTTATGTTAAAAACATTATTACAAAAGCTTGGCTCTAATAATTACAGCGTTAATCAGTTTGACTATAAACTAGATACCATGCAGCGAGGCAATTATTTATTTAATACTACTATTGCAGGGATAGAAAAGGCTGATTTATGTTTGCTAATCGGAGCAAATCCAAGGCAAATAGCTCCAGTATTAAATAGTAGAATAGGTATGCGAGTACGTGCCGACTCACTAAAAGTAGCAAGAATAGGTGGGGGGCATAACCAAACCTATAAAATTCAGGATTTAGGAAGTGATATTAAGATTATTGAGGGGCTAGCTATTGGTACTCATGAGTTTACGAAAGTCTTAAAAGCAGCAAAATATCTGATGATTATAGTAGGTGACGGTGTATATGCAAGAGATGACGGATATGCTATATTGTCGCTTATTCATAAGATAGTGACTGAATATAATATTATGCGTGATGATTGGAAAGGTTTTAATATATTGCATAATCACGCTTCTATAGTTGGCGGTCTTGATATTGGTTTTAATACTCCTATTAAGCTCGAAGAGTTGGAACTCGCTTATTTACTTGGAACGGACGCCATCCCATTTAATAAGCTGAAATCGACCTTTATAATATATCAAGGACATCACGGGGACGCAGGTGCTAGCAGTGCTGATGTAATTTTACCTGCGGCTGCTTATACCGAGCAGAGCGGAATTTACGTAAATTTAGAAGGTAGACCGCAAATAGCAGAAAAAGCAGTATCGCCTGTAGGGGTAGCTAAAGAAGATATAGAAATTATTAAAGAACTTGCCGGTTATCTAAAAATAGATATCGGAATGGATAATTTGCAAGAAGTAAGAGTAAGACTTGCTAAAGAATATAAGGTATTTGCTAGTATTGATAGAATTATAGAAAATAAATTTAGTAAGTTTAGCTCTAAAGATAAGTTATCAAAAGAGCCTATAACTGCAGAACCTATTAATTATTATATGACTGACGTGATTAGTAAAAATTCGGTCACTATGGCTAAGTGCGTTGAAGCTAAGGAAGCAAGAGACGAGGAGGCGGCATGATGAAAAATATGCTATTCTCACATCGTATGTCATTCCTGCAAAAGCGGGAATCCAGCTCTTTTTTTGTAAATTATTTTCTGGATTTTCACTTTTGCGGGAATGATATAATAAGAGTACAATCATGCTAGAACTCTTTTTTGAATATATTTTTCCGTTAATTATCATCGCTCTAAAGGTAGTTGCAATTACTATCCCTTTAATATTGTGCGTTGCGTATTTAACATATGCAGAGCGTCGTGTTATTGGATTAATGCAGCTTCGACGAGGACCTAACGTTGTCGGTCCGTTTGGATTACTTCAGCCTATTGCCGATGCGGTTAAGCTCTTATTCAAAGAGCCGATCATTCCAACCAATGCCGATAAAATATTATTTATTTTAGCACCGATGATAACTTTTATATTAAGTTTAATCGGCTGGGCAGTTATACCCTTTGCAAAGGGCGTAGTTCTGGCAGATATTAATGTAGGTGTTTTATATATTCTTGCTATTTCTTCTTTAAGTGTTTACGGCATTATTATTGCTGGCTGGGCTAGTAACTCAAAATATGCTTTTTTAGGAGCTATACGTTCCTCTGCCCAAATGATTTCTTATGAAGTGTCGATGGGGCTGGTTATTATTACCGTGCTACTTACTACCGGTACTCTCAATTTAAGTGAGATCATTGAAGCACAAAGAACAATACCGTGGTGGATTGATTTAATGCTACTACCTATGGGTGTCGTGTTTTTTATCTCGGTGCTTGCCGAAACAAATAGATTACCTTTTGATTTACCTGAAGCAGAATCGGAGTTAGTTGCTGGCTATAATGTTGAATATTCCTCTATGGGATTTGCTTTATTTTTTCTAGGTGAATATGCTAATATGATATTAGTTAGTGCAATGACTACGACTTTCTTTTTAGGAGGTTACTTGCCGCCCTTTAATATATCGTGGTTAGATTGTATTCCGGGGTTCTTTTGGTTTGTATTTAAGGTCGGATTCTTATTGTTTTGTTTTTTATGGATTAGAGCGACCTTACCAAGATATCGCTATGATCAATTAATGCGACTTGGCTGGAAAGTATTTTTACCTCTAACTTTATTTTGGGTAGTGTTAGTATCAAGTGTGCTTGTTTATACAGATAATTTACCGAGTATTTAGGTGTTATTGTAATTGTTGCTTGATCGGTTTACCCGTGCGAGGAAATTACTAAGTAATTGACGCAGCAATCTCAGGATATTTGACGAGATTGCCACGCAGCCTACGGCTGCTCGCAATGACAACTCGGTATCCATGCGGGTGATGCCCCGCAGAAATACATCGATCTTTAATATATAATTTTTATGATAAACTATTTAAAATCGTTTTTTCTATATGAGATAGTAAGGGGGATGGCTTTGACTTTAAAGTATTTCTTTAAGCCCAAAGTTACCATAAATTATCCTTATGAAAAAAGCCCTATTAGTCCAAGATTTAAGGGTGAACATGCCCTGCGTCGCTATGAACACGGTGAAGAACGCTGCATTGCGTGCAAACTCTGTGAGGCGATTTGTCCGGCACAAGCGATAGTAATTGAAGCGGACGAACGAGAAGACGGCAGCAGGCGTACTACTCGTTATGATATAGATATGACAAAATGTATTTATTGCGGATTATGTCAGGAAGCTTGCCCTGTAGATGCAATAGTTGAAGGTCCTAATTTTGAGTTTGCAAGTCTAACTCATACCGCACTTATTTACGATAAGGAAAGATTACTGCAAAATGGTGATAGATGGGAACAGGCACTCGCTAGTAAACTACACAAAGATTACGAGTATAGGTAATATACTCGTTTAATTACTCTTCATTTATTCGGAATATATACGTATATTATGCTGTTGTGATTCTGTTAATAGTCATTTCAAAAAAGTTAAATTAAAAAAATATATCATGAAAATTCGAACCTTGCATTCGAGATTTCATAAACCTTTGTAATTTAATTATTGCTTTTCTTTTTTTTGACTTTTATTCATCTTAATTATAAAAACTAAAAAGCTATATTCCTACTGGAATAAGAGAAACTCATAAAATATATAGTACTAATGAGCAATATTTAAAGCTAAAATCATATGATAAAGATTTATACAATTATAAAAGCCTCCAAAAGAGCTAGAAGACAAGAGAATTAGTTATAAGAATAATATATAAAGTTACTAAAACACATGCTGTAAGTATAATAATTAATTGTTCAATTTGGATTATAGTTAGCCTTATATTTTTTATTGTACATTGGGAGATTTATAAAAATACGCAAAACAATAATAATTAATCAAGCCGTAATATCTGTGCAGATTTTATAGAGCTTTCTAGATGAGAGGATAGAAGAACAATACCACCGCTATTTGCTTTCATGACAATTAGATTATTGAGTAAAGCCCTATTTTCTTTGCTTAAGTTAGTTTCAACTTCATCAAGTAGCCATAAGTCAGATTGGCAAGCAATAAGCCTTGCTATGGCTACGATTTTCTGCATTCCGCTAGACAAACTATAGCATTTTTTATCTAATAAGTCGTGTAATTTGAAGTAATGAATAGCAGCATATAGGGTTGCAGCGGAATTATAAATTTCTGACCAAAATTTTAGATTCTCAAAAACAGTCATTTCTGATTTTAGACCTAAATTATGACCGATATAAGTGCAGTAAAGTTTAGCTATATTGTTAATATTACAGTTTCTATAGTAGATATTACCGCTACTCGGTTGCATAATTCCTGCTATCATTCGTAGCAACGAGCTTTTCCCACAACCGTTAGCTCCTTTTATATATGTTATAGAAGAAGGAAGAAAAGTAATATTTAGATCAAATAAGTTTTTAAATTGTAATTGATGAAGTGATAGCATGTCCTTGTCATACCGTAGCTTGACTACGGTGTGACATCTGTTGCTTTTTAATAAATTTAATTTTCATGATGCTCTTCTGATGTAGTCCGTTAATTCTGTATTATATTGTTGATTATTATGACCAATTCCAAGTTTCTCACGAGCATCTCTTCAAGCTTCTTTATGATCTGATGCATCAGGATTTACCACATGACTTATATCTATGCCTGTTACCTTATTAGTTTCTTGACCTAGTTTTTTAGTTGCGTTGTTTAATTCATGGTTTATTTTTTTAGTTTCTTTTGCTATTTTTTCATATAAATCTCACTTTTAAGTTCTATAATTAGAGTAGCATTTATATTTTTTGTAAGCAATTAAAATTTTACCAGCAAATTTTCCACCGATAAGCTAAATACATTTAAAATAGAACTCGGCATTAGACCAAAGTAAATAATTAATAATATTAAAGGAGCTATTGAGATTATTTCGTATTTATATAAATCTCTGAAATGCATAATTTCTTTATTGGTAATTTCACCGAGCATTACTTCTTTGTATAATTTCAGCATATAAACCGCCCCGAAGATTATGCCGAGAGCTGCTATAAAGGTTGCTACTACATTCACCTTATAAATCCCAAGCAGGCTTAAAAATTCTCCAATAAATCCACTAGTTCCGGGTAACCCGACAGAGCCGAGCATTGCAATCATAAAAAAGGTGGCAAGCACCGGCATTTTACTTGCTACACCACCATATTTAGCTATTTCTTTTGTATGTAATCTTTCGTACAAAGTACCGACTATTAAGAATAGACATGAAGAAATCACACCGTGGCTAAGCATCTGAAATATTGCTCCGCTAACTCCAGCTTTAGTAAAGCTAAAAATACCTATCGTAACATATCCCATATGTGCAATAGATGAATATGCTATCATCTTCTTCATATCTTTTTGAGCAAGCGCAACGAGTGATGCATATATTATAGCAATAACGCTAAGGTAAAGTACGTAAATTGCAAATTCTTGTGATACACTTGGACATAGAGGTAGTAATACTCTTAAAAAACCGTAACCGCCGAGTTTTAGCAAAATACCGGCAAGAATAACCGAGCCGCTGGTTGGAGCTTGTACGTGTGTATCGGGTAGCCAAGTATGAAAAGGAATAATAGGGATTTTAACGGCAAAAGCAATAAAGATAGCCCACCATAAAATTTGCTGAGCAAATAATGGAATATTATCGGTAAGCTGAAAGAGATAGGTTAAATCAAAGCTATGCATTTTGCTATAAATATAAATTAATGAAAGTAGGAAAAATACAGAACCAAAGAACGTGTATAAGAAGAATTTAAGAGCCGCATATATTCTATTCTTGCCACCCCATACGCCGATAATAATGTACATCGGCACTAATATTGCTTCAAAAAACAGATAAAATAATAGTAAATTTACCGAGGTAAATGCCCCTATACAAAAAGATTCCATTAATAAAAAACATACCAAGTATTCTTTAATATATTTTTTAACGGTAAATAAGCTTCCAATTATACAAATAAGAGTAAGAAAAGAAGTTAGAACCACAAAAAATATTGATATACCGTCAACGCCTACATGGAATTCAAGCCCGATCTTATCAAGCCAAGCGTAGCGTTCAACAAATTGATAAGCGGGGTTTGAGGAGTCAAACTCTATTAAAATATAGATAGTTGAGATGAATGTTAAAACAGAACTAAGCACTGCAACATACATTATATATATCGGTTTATCTGCTTTTTTACTTTGACTAATAAACAGCAAAATATATAGCACGCTTATTAGCGGCAGAAAAATACTGATAGATATAATAGGTAATTCTAACATTCTTTAAGATTTTATGAGTTTTTTTCCGTCATGGCGAAGCAAATTACGAAGTAATTGACAAAGCAATCTCAGGAATTTGTTATTATTTCATGAGATTGCCACGCTCTTTACGTTCGCTCGCAATGACGGTTTTAGTTTTTAACGCAAATAACATCAGTACATTATGTTTTTCCAAACAAAATAACTAATTGTTACAACAATAAATGATACTATATACAAAGCATAATTAAAAACATATCCTGTTTGTATTTTGCCGGTAAGAACGCTAAAGTAATTAACGACTCGTGAAAAACCGTTTGGTCCAAAACGATCGATTATTTGCTGATCGCCAAGATAAAATAAAGAAGCTAAACAGTTAATAGGTTTCACAATTAAGCAATTATATATTTCATCGAAGTAATATTTATTGCGTAATATGTTGGAAATTAATACAAGGGGTGTCATCACGCGGCTTGACCGCAGGATCCAGGCGTTTTTAATATTTTTACTGGATTTCCGCGTTTGCGGGAATGACATAACAGTACTTGACTTATATAAGTAAATCCCAGTAACAATCCCCACTATACCGACTGCCATAGGTAGTAGCTTAATATATAAAGGCGGGTGGCTAATTAGTAATTTATAAATATGTAAATTAAATAGGCTTGCATGGAAATAACCGTTTGGTTTGTCCATAGCAAGTAAATAATAGCCGATCATACCGCTAAAAAAGCTCCCGGCGACAAGTAATATAAGTGGATTATTCATTACTTTAGCCGGTTCGTGAGCATGCTCAAAAACATCTTTTTCTAGCTTAGTTTTGCCATGAAATACCAACATAATAATCTTCATTGAATAAATAGCGGTAAGTATTGCTGCTGCTATTCCAAAAATAAACATAAACGAGCCGCTACTATAAGCCGCTTCTAAAATCGAGTCTTTAGAGTAAAATCCTGCCAAAGGATAAATCCCTATTAGTGCAAGTGAGCCGATTAAGAAGTTGCCATAAGTTACCGGCATTTTATTTCTTAAATCACCCATTTTAAAAATATCCTGCTCGTGAACGGCATGTATTACGCTGCCGGCTGATAAGAATAATAAGGCCTTAAAAAAGGCATGAGTTACTAAGTGAAATATTCCGCTATTATAGGCAGATACTCCGCACGCCATGAACATATAACCAAGCTGACTACAAGTTGAGTAAGCAATAATCTTCTTGATATCGCTGTGCATAATAGCAATGCTTGCAGCAAAAAGACAAGTAACACCGCCGATAATCGTAATAAATTGTAGAATTAAAGGGCTATATTCAAATAAATACGAGCAGCGTGCTACTAAGAATACTCCTGCCGTTACCATGGTTGCTGCATGAATAAGTGCAGATACCGGAGTCGGTCCTTCCATCGCATCAGGAAGCCATACATGTAAACCGATCTGTGCAGATTTACCCATACAACCGATGAATAATAATAAACAAATAATGTCTAGAATGGAAAAATGTAAAAATATTTTTATATTAGATAATAATTCTGCAGATGACAATACATCTTTGTAATTTGCTGAGCCACAATAAACAATAATCGTCATTATGCCTAAGATAAAAGCAAAATCGCTGGCTCTATTTATTATAAAAGCTTTAATCGCTGCTTTATTAGCTGATTCTTTTGAATACCAAAAACCTATTAGTAAATATGAGCAAATGCCGACGCCCTCCCAACCGAAAAATAACTGTAAGAAATTATCGCTAGATACTAGCATTAACATAAAAAAAGTGAATAAAGAAAGAAAAGACAAGAAGCGTATAATCCCCTTATCTTCGGCCATATAGCCAAGCGAGTAGATATGCACGATGCTTGACACCCATGTTACGGCTATAAACATTATGCTAGTTAGCTGATCGATATAAATCGACCAATTTACTTTAAAATTTCCAACCTCAATCCATGGTAATAATTTAATATGGATTATATTCCCATCTAAGCCTGCATCGCAAAATATTATTAATGAGAATAAGGCAGATAAAGATAAAAAGCCGGTTGCAATTACTTGCGCTAATTTTTTGTCTATTACCCTTACGAATAACCCGTTTATTATGCTAGATGCAAGCGGTAACATGATGATCATTATGCAAATATTTTGATACATCATTATCCCCACATCTGATTAATGTCGGTAATTTCAATGGAGCCTTTATTACGGAAATATATTAGTAATATTGCAAGCCCGATTGAGGTTTCGGCAGCTGCTACGGTTAAGATTATAATACTAAAAATTTGTCCCGATAATTCTTGCATATATACGGAAAATGCAACAAAATTTATGTTAACTGCAAGCAGCATTAACTCAATAGACATTAATATATTGATAATATTTTTGCGATGCATAAATAATCCAAACATTCCGATAGTAAAAACTAAGCTGCTTAAGATTAAATAATGATTAAGCGAAATATATTCATTCATATTTAATATTCTCAACACCTTTATTTAGAATAGGCTTTGTCATTAATACGGTATTTTCTTTATTGTGACGTAGTTGTTTTGATATATCTTGACGTTTTACTCCCTCACGCTTCTTTAGTGTTAACGTAATACATGCAATCATAGCGACAAATAATATAAGGCCCGCCATTTGAAACGGTAGCATAAAGTCTGTGTAGAGTACGCTTCCTATTGCTTTAGTATTTGAGATATTATTTGTTATAGTAAACGATACATTGGAGTTGAAATTAATATTTTTAGTACCAAGTAAAATAATTATTACTAAATCGGCAAACATAATCAAAGCTATAAAAATACTTAAAGCTAGATTTGCTTTTAGCTGCGTTATTGTCTTATTAAAATGCATATCTAGCATCATTATCACAGATAAGAATAATAATGCTACAGCTCCAACATAAATCACTATCAGCATCATAGCTAAAAATTCTGCTCCAAGCAAAATCATAAGCCCTGCACCGTTGATAAATGCAAAAATTAACCATAATACCGAATATACGGAATTTTTGCTTAAGACAACGCATACGCTACTGATAGTTATTAATGTTGCAAATAAATAAAAAAATATAGGCATGGTGTTTATATAGGTTGTGTCTTATCTCTATTTTATCCTCGTAAAACTCGTTTTACAACATTAGGTTCTTTCTCAATAATCTTAAGAAGTAATTTTGCAGCTCCGGTAGGTAATCTTCTGCCTTGTTCCCAGTTTCTTAAAGTTGCAACACTCACTCCAAATGTTGTAGCAAATTGTTGTTGTGTTAATTTTAACTTATCTCTTGCTTCATGCACGTCTATATTAGATAATTTTATATCATGTTTATTTGCTTTTAATTTTCCTTTAGTGTATAAAACAGCCTCTTGCATTCCAATTAATATACTTTTGTCGGTTTGATTAGTATTTTTATTATTTATTTTTGCCGTGTCCGACATATAATGTTCCAATTCTTCAGTTAGTTTTTTTAATTCATTACAACTATTATGATTAATATTTTCCATCTTACTTTTTATAAAACCGGTTATTAAAAATACCGGCATATTTTCATTGTAGTAAAAATAAATTATTCTTATACTGCCACTTTTACCTTTATTATTACTACTTAAAGTAAATCATAACTTTCTTCTTACTACCTCCTCCAGTGCCTTTGATTATATCACCTTGGTCAGGATTAGCAGCAATGTAATGTATTATTTTAAAGCATTCTTTTTCATTTAAATTATTCTTAGCGAATTTTTGAAACTCTGGAAGCTCAACAACTGAAATCAGTTTTTTACTCATAATAATTATACGCCATTGGCGTAGGAGAATCAATAAATAATTTTTGTTTAGTATCATGGATACCGTGGCAAGACCACGGTATGACAGAGTGCAAATTGGCTACACCAACAAAGCATTAGAAGAAAATTTCTTGATCATCGGAATAAATAAGCTTTCTAGTTCTTTGCGTATTTCTTCCTTGTTTTCTACTTTTTGACCTTCTTTACTTAAAGTTAGCTCGCCTTTTTCTACATGACCAAGTACAGCCTCAATGATTGCTTTTTTATCATGTTTACCATCCATATATCTAAGTGCAAACTTCTCAAAGAAATTAACGCCGATCGGTTCATGTTTTAAATTTGTAACCCACATAGAAGGTGTATGGGTTGCTTGATGTATCACCATTTTTGTTGTTTTAGGCTTATCAAGCTCAGGGTTATTTCGATGCTTCTGATTTGTAATACTAATATAACCTTGTAGTACTAGCTTCATTGCATTATTTAAAAGCTCAGCTTTGATTTCGTTTAATTTAGTATTATGTAGCTTTTTATTAGCTTCAGTGGTTATTTTCTCAAAGCTTAACGGGTTATTTAGATTTTCGCTGAAAGTGTATAAAATAGCTTTCATATAAGGCGAACTAGTTGTTAAGTTAGAGTCTTGATTGCCGTTTAAGAAGAATTTTAAATTTTCGGAAGCATTATTAAGATCTACTTCTTTGAGTGGTTTTTCAGGCACTATATTAAAGATTATATTAAATTTCGTTATATCATCATTGTTAATATTTCTATTAATTTTCACATCACTATGACATAGTAAAGTGGTTCTAAAACGACGATTCGTAATGAAATCCATATATTGTTCGGTTCTAACTATATCGTTTACCGCTTTTAACTGCTCTACTACTTTCGGCGGCATATTACCGAGATACATAGTCGAAAGATTACAATCGGCTAAATATTGTAAATTGTGCTTTCTTGCTTCATTCATAAATTCATGGAAGTAGAATTGAGCATTTTCTTCTTCTAGATGATCATGACGTAAATAATGATCGGTTTGTTTAGCAAGTAGCCCTGCTTCGGTTTTTAATGCTTCTGCATAAGGAGTTTTAGAGTTTTCTAAGCTATCCTTAACAAATTCTAGTAACAATCTAGATTGAGCTATTTTATCCCGTACATTTGCAAATGAGCTAGAATGATACATCATCATATCTCTAATAGTACGGACCATATTCCAGCCAGGGAGGGTATTATAGCTAATATATGCTATTCCGTTTGGACTAAGATTTTTATTACAAACTTCAAAAATTTTATCTCTAACGGTTTTTGGTACCCAAGAAATTACACCATGGCAAATTATATAATCAAACTTACCGAAAGAATCGTTAATATCAGTTATCGAACAATGATGGAACTCTATATTTTTTAATCCTAGCGCTTTAACATTTTTATTTGCTTCGTCAATTTGTACCTTAGACAAATCAACCCCAACAAAATAAGCTTTTGGATAAAGAACTGCATGTGGTATTAAATTACCGCCTGCTGCACAACCAAGCTCCAATATTTTTGCATTCTCGACTTCAGGAGCATTTACACCGAAAAGAGTTGCAAGTGTACTTAAGTGATAAGGATTTGTAAGAGCATATGGGTAGCTTTCATAAGGTATTTCATCATAAGTGTTATGATCTGAAACCGCACCGTTAACAACGGATTGTGCGGAATGTGTTTTTTTTGCCATCTTATCATGACCGTTAGGGGTAGAAGAAGAGTTAGTAGCTTTTGGAGACATATTTTTCCCTTATATAGTTGAATTATTCGTGTCATCCCGTGGGATGATGACATTGTAGCTTTCATATAAATATTTCACAGAATTATTAAAATGGCAATCTATAAGTAAATCCTATGCCAAATTCTCCAACGGCTATAGTTTTTTTGATAGGATTTGTTGGCACGAATTGCCCCGTTTTCATATCAAGCGTATCATAATTAATTCTTACTCTATATGCCGTTTGTAATTTTGCAGTTGCATCAATACTTAAATTTGAAGTTACATCTTGTGAAATTCCAAGACCTGCTTGCCAAGCAACACAATTTTTATGAGTTTTTCTTACTTTAAAATAATCGCTATTTATAACACTCCACCTAGAAGAGGTAGGCTTAACTTTTACTTGTGCTATTCCACCTCCAAGTATTACAAAAGGTGTGAAAGTTTTTATTTTTTCTAAATCATAAATAAGATTTAGCATATATATATTTGATAATATGGTAGTATTACCTGGGGTTTTAGGAATAGTGAGACCATTAAAATTTTGCTGAGGTAATACGTAATGCAGACTATATTTAGGTTGATAAGTTGCTGAGAATTCAATAGCTATCTGTGGATATATTATATAGCCTATTTTTCCACTATACATACTTGATTTTTTTAAAATTATTTCGGTATTTGAGTGTTTATGTCGGAATTTACTAACGACCGGTTCAATTATTCCGCCTTCTACTCGTATATAGAACCCTGTTTCTTTTGCGAAAGCAATGTTATTAAAAATGATGATAGTAATAAAAAATAATTTTAGTAATTTAGTCATTATAATTGCTTAAAAAATAAAAAAATATTATATACCCCCTTTATTAATGGTCAATCATATTTTTCCTAATTATGGAAGCAATTATACCAAATAATAATAAAGTAATAGTCACAGTGAACGCAACATATTCCGGAATCGCTATATAATGATGAATAAATATTTTAAAGCTGATAAATATTAAAATTAAAGCCAAAGAATATTTTATATAACTGAAACGTTCTACAATTTCTGCTAAACAAAAGAATAACGCTCTAAGCCCTAAAATAGCAAAAATATTTGAAGTATAAATTATATAAACATCATTAGTAATTGCGAATATTGCCGGTATACTATCTATAGCAAAGACTAAATCTATTGCTTCTATCAGTACTAGAGATATAAAAAGGGGGGTGCAATATAGTTTGTTATTACGTTTAACAACAAATTTATCCCCTTCAAGGTTAGGGGTAATATTTAGATTGTTTATTATTGACTTGTAAATATAAGAATTCTGTATATCAAAAGTTTTATCTGATACATAGAAAGTTTTTATACCTGTAGCAATAAGTATTACGGCAAAAATATATAATAACCAGGCAAATTTATTTATAAGAATAATACCGCCGTAAATCATTACGGCTCTGAATATTATTACGCCTATTATACCGAAAAATAAAACACGATGTTGATATTGCCAGGGAATTTTAAAAAATTGGAAAATAATAGAGATAACAAAAATATTATCAAGTGACATAGCTTTCTCAATGAGCAAGCAAGTATAATATTCACGAGCATGATCTGTCCCCGTATTATAGTAAACATAGATACCGAATAAACAAGCTATTACAATATAGAAAAGACTAAAAAGTACGCTTTCTTTAAAGCTCATTATGGTATTTTTTTTTTGTATTATTCCCAAATCGAGAATCAGTAAAGCAGCGATTACCGTATAAAAAATAATCCAACTCATTTATTTATCTCTTCATTTTATATTGCATGTGGAAATATAGTCCTCCCTCAAACATAACTCTTAGCTGGAATCTTATAGTATTTTCTCCTGGTTTTAAATAACGCTTTATATCAATCGGTAAATTTTTAGCTTGTAATGTTTGATCTTGGTTATTTCCATTGTTACAGTACCTTTTCTCATCTAGAGAATCAATGTTAGTAGGGAAGCTAAGTAACTTTGTGCCGTTGACATATATTAATGTGCAATCATTATACCATAAATCTTTTACTGCAAAATACTCAATATCGTCCATTATTGCATCTAAAGTTACTTTGAATTCTACAGTATGCAATATTGTATTGTCCGGTTTATTTGTTGCATCTATAAGTGCTCCATCCTTTGGAAATGCCATAATGCTCCCATGTGGTACCGGTTTTTTGTTGAAGATATAGTCACCTATTTTAGTTACCGGATTATAAGGGGTCTCAAGTAATTGGTCTGATGGAAAGTCGTTATAACCAACTGTTATGGGGAATCCTGTAAATTTTCTACAGCCGACATTATGGCCTAAAGGTTCAAACTCGACAACCTTTCTATCAAAATATGATAAACAATGGCGTTCTAAAGGTTTATTAGGATCAATAGGTCTCCAATTCGTCGGGCATTTGCCTTTTGCAAGTTCTCCTATATCGCTTTCAGGCCATTCTGCATTACCGTGATTGTTACCGGAAGGAGCTTTCTCTGTGCTAGGAATTTTAGCACAAGTAGGTACTAATATAGGAACACAAAGATTTAGCTCTTGCCAAGTTTTATCTCTTACATCCTCAGTCTCAGCGTTATATGTCGGCTCAGGAGGAGTATTGTTATCTCCTTTTGTATATGTCACTGTATAATATTTTGAAGGATCTACCGGTACTAATATTGGTCCTATGTTAGGTTTCGGCTCGATTCTATCTGTATAATCCCTACTTAAAACACATACTGGAGTATTAGCCTTATCGTTATTGGTATAGCATTTACTCGGAATCTTATTTATATTGCAAGTATAAATTGTAATACCTCTTCCTGGACCTGACACTGTTTCTTCTAGAGTACAGCCCGTTAGATCTATATCTTTTTTACATAAGCCAAGATTTGGATATTTAACGTTATATTTTTTTTTAAAATCTTTACAATTTATAGTATCGTTGTTGTGGAGTTTAGCAAGTACACAATTTGTTGAGTCATGATTGTAACCGGGCATAGGTGATCCATCAGGTAAAGTAGGACGCAGCATAGGGTTACAATGTTGGAAATTTTTCGGCATCAAGCAGGCATGCGTTCCACCTTGGATATATTTACCGTTTATATATTCTAAATATTTTAAATATACCGCACTTGAGTCAGGATTGCCATTACTATCATAAGGTGCTTTATCGTCTTTATATTTACCGTGAATAGTCAACTGATTTAGAGCATTCTCTCCTGAAAACGGCATAGCAATATATTTATCTTCCTTTGGATCTTTAGGTATAAACGCAACGGAAGAACTATACTTATAACCGGCAAGCATTACTATGCTTTCTGTGTCAGTGGGGTTGGGAGGTGGAGGTCCGGCGTATGCTAACGGCGTTACAAGAGTGCTTGTTTCATCTATGATATTGTCGCCTTCTCTTACTTGTACTGACGCAATGAATTGTGGTTTATAATAAGCATCGTTGGGATTGCTATTATTAGTACAGGTAATTCCGGCATATTGCTTTGCACATTCATAAGCAGCTAAGCTGTAAGAATGATTTACTCGCGGTACACAATCTATTAAATTATCGGACTCAAATAAGCAAATATTATTAGGATTTTGCTTATCGTCTTCGGTATTACTAATAGAGACATAAAGCTTTCTATCTTTACCGTTGTTGTCTTTTAAGATGACATCTGTCTTTATAGGCATTAAGCTAGTTGTATCTTGCTTTTGTACCTCAGGAAATTTTACGCTTACATCCTTAAATTCGCCGATATTAACTCCCCACACTTTTTGACAGGTAGTTGAATTAGAACTTGGACAGTCCGGTATATCGCTTATGTAGTAATCGCTGGGTGTTTCTACATTTCCAATTTTCTGCGAATATACTATTCTAAACCCCTCATTACAACCGTTAGCCGTAACACTACATGGCGTAGAAATTTCTGTATTAATACATGGAGTGTTGCCTGAAGTATTCTTACACGATTTAATTAAATCTTTAAAAGCCGTATTAGTATGAGTAATTTTTGCTGAAGAAAAATCTATATTACGTGGTTCTACACAAGTTTTGAGGTCAGAGCGAGAACTCGTGCAAAGCGGAACAAGGTTGCTAAAGCTAACACGTATGGTATTATTAACAATATTGTTTTTAACATTAATATTAGATGGCACTACACAAGCCGGACTAGTAGAAGATTGGTCAAACTGGCCGCTTGCATCTTTTATGCTACATACATTATGAGCACTCGCATTAGTGGTAATATAATCTAAATTTGGACAATATGGTGGTGGAAAAGGCCCTAAAGGTAATTGTACACAACCAAAAGAATAGCTATCTACAGAACCGTTTAATGACCCAAGTGCTTCAATAATTTTTATTATTAAAGTAGGAAAAAAATTAAAAATCTCTCCTATTGCATTAAGTATTGATTGAAGTACTTTTATAAATTCTGAATTTTGATCTATCATACCAAGAAGCTGCCCTAATAAACTTGGTAAATTTACTCCTTTTATCGTTTCAACTAAAAATTTTAATACTTTTGCAATAGGGCTAAGTTCGTTAGTTTGATGAAGAGGTTGACGGTTAGGATTCCAGTCCATCGGATCAAGATGTACACCGGAATCTGAAACAAGGTTAACAAGTCCAGGATCGCTATAAGCACAAAGTTTAGGAGGTTTTAAAGTAATTATTTTTCCGTCTATACCGATTATCTTATTATCAGTTTCTGTATAACCGACTTTATTGAGATGTACTCCATCGGTATAACCTGGATCTGCAGGGGAAGGTGGGGCATTGATCCCGGGAGGTGGAGGCATATCCGGTACGGCAACTCTAGCACAGACTCTAGTTAGAGGTATACCGTAACCTGTAGGCCATACTACACATTCTCCATCCCAATTTAAAGTAGAGTTTTGGTGCCAACAAGCTATGGCATTACAGCTTTGAATTCTAATACGAATTTTTGGAGTAAAGTAACTACTATCAGGGGCTTCTTCTGCACATCTATTGAGTAAAAAACCGATAAATATACCTGGGTAATCAAATTTTAATAAACAAGTATCATTATTGCGACCGTCGCTTTTATTCCAAGGAGGACATAATGTGCCTGGTTTAAAAGGTCCTCTTGGCTTTGCATTGATGCCTCCATCCTTATTCCAAATTTCCGTTCTCTCACTTTGACCGCAATTACATGGATCGCTAAGACAAGTGACTATATCATCCCAAATAGATGCATATACATTAAATGAGAAAAATGAAAATAAGAAAAATAGTAAATATTTTTTTAACACTTTGAGTATTCTTTATGCTCGTTGTTTTTATAGTTCATAATAAATTATTGTCATCCCACGAGCTTGTAGCGGGATCCAGTCCTTTTTAATTTTTTTTGGATCCCATAATAAATCACGGGATGACAGAGTGAAATATTAGTCCGTATTTAACTCATTATATAGGTAATTAACCCAATTATCCGGAGGACCTTGGTGTTGTTCAAGTATTTTTTTATAAATATCCATTTCCTCCTGTCTGCTTGATAAAATACGGACAACTCCTATTAAAGCGGCAATACTTAATTCAGAAGCTATCGATTCATTATCCTTACTAATTAAGAACATTCTTGCAGAAAGCATTAGCTGTGATAATTTTCGTATTTCCGGCTTGCTTAAACCTAAAATTTTATCTAAATCTTCTATTTTAACGTCAGACGGTAGAATAATTTTAGTATTAATTAAATCAAGCCAAGGTTTTATAGTATATTTTGGATATGACTTAAGATAAATAAAATTGAAATTACTGACGAAAATACCGTTATTTTGAGACAAATTATTATAGATTAAATTTATATTATCATAATAAATCTCAGGTCTGTAAAGTTGATCAAAATTATCGGCAGCAAATATTTTAGGTTTTGTGCCAACTAGACTTAAATGATAAGTAAAAGCATAAATTACTGCTGCACTAATACTTTGGTGTTTCTTTAAATTGTTATTAAATTGTTCTAAAAATTTTCTCTCCGTCGGGTAAAATTGTTTAGAAAACGGCTCATCAGAAAGTTTATATAAATTAAACCCTATAACTTTCCCTTCTTCAATGTTAAGAGACGATCCGTCAAATAATCCGGAATATAATTGTTCTTCGGTAAAAACTTTAAGTTTATCAAGTATTTGTATTCCTCCTTCCTCCTTAAAATCTTCTAATTTTAAAATATCGGAAAAAATACGTTTTTCTTTTTCAATTGATAAAATTTTATTTTTTAATTTTTCTAGAAAGGATATCTCTATTTCGCTAAGAGGTGAAATATAATGACCACTGATTAATTTTAAAAATTCTAAAATAAATGCTTGTGATTTTTCTGTATCATCTACTAAAAATGGATTGATAATTTGTTTGTCCGGTTCTAACCATTTGCCTTCTATTGCCTCGATAAAAATTTTAGAATCATTATTATTAGAGATATAAATTATTGTTGGATCGTATTTAGTCGATTCTGATATTAAAAAGTTCAATAATACGGTTTTGCCGGTTTTCCCCGTACCAAAGATGCAAGTATTACCTTTATTCGTTTTATCATGAAAATTCATGAAATATGGAGTACCTTTCTCGGTTCGCAGTAAAGTTATAGCCTTACCCCAAGGATTATATTGATTACCGAGTGTAGTATTATGAAGAGCGGTAAGAGAAGCAATATGCTCTACGGATAATGGCGACATTCTACGTATAAAGGCAAAGTTAGCAGGTAATTGCGACCAAAATATTGGCTCAATATTAATATCTTCTTTTACATGAATAATACCAAGTTTAAAAAGTTCAGTTGATGCTTTAGCTACGGCTGCATCTAGTTTATTTTCATCTTCTTCTATAACGGCAATTGAAATTTGCTGATTACAAAATTGAAAATCTAAATTAGCTGCCTTAAGCTTATTAATCCCTTTGTGATTAAGTAAAGTTGAGTCGTTAGTAATTTTTAGAATATAATCTTGACCACGCAATTTGGATATTACTTGTTTTTTGCTCACAAAGTAAAATATTTCAGTTATTATTAATTCAATCGGTAACTGTAAAAATTTATCCAGTGTATTAGAAGGAGTTTCATGATATTCTTTTATAGATAGTAAAGAAACGAATTTATTATTTTTCTCATGATCCGTAACTACCATTTTATCGCTGCTAATTGTATAAATACTTCTACCTATTGCATCGGATAAATCTATTATAGGTACCAAACAATCATTATTATTAAGGTTAGCTATGCGATTATATAAAAATAAAGGATTAGAAAAAACATTATCATTTTCAAATATTATACCGAGTTTTTCAGCACCGAATTCGTTTAAATCATTTAAAATATTATTAGTGATATTGTCTAATTTTTGAAAAGCTGAATCTAAGTAGTTATTTTCAAAATCAGTAATTAATTTATTAGATAAAGAATTTATTAAAGAGTTAAAATTTGTGATGTTAACTTTAGCAGAATCATGTACTATAGATATATATAAAGTATTAACGAATTTATCATTCCAATGGTTTTTTCTTTGCCATAAGGTATGAATATTTGCCGGTAATAATTTTTTGTAAGGAGTTGAATCGTCTAAGTTTTGTTTTTCTCTTATTGTATGTAGCCAAAAAGCAAAATCATAATCGGTTATATTCTTTTTTATAGAAACTCTAACCATTTCACGTAAATTTTGTATATTATCGCTTATTTTCTCTGAGGTAATGCCATGTATTTTGATAATTTGTAGTAATTTACCGTCTTTGGTAAGTAAAGTATTTTCATTATAATGACATGCTATAGGTATAAAATTAGGAGCATTATAATTATATATATCTTTGTCAAATTTTCGTAAACCACTAAACACAAATAACCTGAATTTAAATTATCGTTTTGTATACTAGTTCAACTTGAAAAATTGGCTACGTCGTCTTTGTAAGTCCTCGGATGCTCACGTATTAAGTATACGCTCCGCCCCTCGGCTTACAGGCTCCTTGCTCTTTTCCAAGTTGAACTTCGTATAATAACTCTTCATTTCACAGGAGTATATACTAATGAACTTTGCCTGCGTGGATGCTAGGGGCGTCATTGCGAGCAGCCGTAGGTCTCTACTCGATGTCATTCCCGCGAAAGCGGGAATGACATAAGAGCCATGCAACAAAGCCAATTTAACAACAACTAGAAACTTTATATTTTATATTTAATAAACAATTATTCACTATAGGCAATGATTTTTTGTAATCCTCCCATGTAATTTATCAAGACATCCGGTATAGTTATTGATCCATCTTCATTCTGATAATTTTCAAGTATTGCAACCATAGTTCTTCCGATAGGTAATCCTGAAGCATTTAAAGTATGAACTAAGGTAGTTTCGTTACTGCCGAATTCTTTATATCTTGCTTTCATTCTACGTGCTTGAAAATCTCCACAATTAGAACAGCTAGCAATTTCGCGATATTGCTTTTGTCCCGGAAGCCATACTTCTATATCATAGGTTTTTTTTGCCGCAAATCCCATATCTCCGGTGCAAAGTAACATAACACGATAAGGAAGATTCAGTTTTTGTAAAATAGTCTCTGATGCATTAGTTATATATTCATGCTCATTTGTGGATTCTTCAGGGGTAGTAATAGATACTAGCTCAACTTTACCGAACTGATGTAATCTAATCATACCTCTTGTATCTCTACCGCTACTACCTGCTTCTGATCTAAAGCACTGGGTGTAAGCAACATAACGTATCGGTAATTTTTCTCTTGGTATAATAGTATCGGCGACCATATTTACTAAAGATACTTCTGCGGTTGGAATTAGTCTGTAACCATTGGTTGTTGCAAAAGACTCTTCGGCAAATTTAGGTAGTTGTCCTGCATTATACATAGCATTATCTCGAACTAATACCGGAGGTGATATCTCAAAGAAATCCCACTCTTTAGTATGAACATCAATCATAAAATTAATTAAAGCACGTTCTAGCTTTGCTAAATCACCTTTTAACGTTACAAATTTAGTTCCAGAAATTTTAGCAGTTTGTTCAAAATCCATTAAATTTAATTTTATACCTAGTTCAAAATGCTGTTTATTCAAAGCATTTGGATTTGTCTCTCCGTAAGTACGAACTAATTTATTCATACTTGCATCCATTCCGTAAGGTACTTCTTCGTCCGGAATATTAGGAAACATATTTAATAGTTCATTTAATTCGTTATTATTATTTAGATCATGTTCAAGTGCTTCCAACTTCTCATTTATATGTTTGACATCTCTTTGTAACCCTTCAAATTCTTCGCCGCTTTTAGAGGCCATATTACCTAAAATCTTTGATTTTACCTTACGTGCATGCTGCAATTCTTGAATTAAACTCGTAATTTTTCTTTTCTCTCCGTCGAGCATAGCAATTTTACTAGACATAGGTTCAATAAATCTTTGACTAAGCTTTTCATCGAACAATTCTTTATTTTCTCTAATCCATTTGATATTTAACATTTAGTGTCCTCAGTTTTTCTATAAAATTACATATAATTATTGAAGTTTCATATAATAAAAGTAGCGGTATTGCAAGAGCAAACTGGCTTAAAATGTCAGGAGGCGTTAATATTCCTGCAATAATAAAGTTAATTACCACGGCAATGCATCTTTTTTGCTTAAGTGTTTGTACCTTAACTATTTTTAGTATATTTAATATCATTATCACAACCGGCAGTTGAAAGGCGACTCCAAAAGCAATAATTAAATGAATAACTAAATTTAGATACTCGCTAATTCTTGCTTCCAAAACTATCGGTAGGATCATATCACGTTTTTCAAAACTAAGAAAAAAATTCCAAGCTTTCGGCATTACAAAGTAAAAAACAAAAATACTACCGCACCAAAATAAAATAGGCGACATAAAAAGAATAAAAGCGATAATTTTTTTTTCATGGCGGTGTAACCCGGGACTGATAAATAAATAACACTCTAAAGCAATTATAGGTATAATAATAGTAAAAGTAGTAAAAGCTGCAAGTTTAATATAGGTAAAAAATGCTTCTGTAAGCCCTGTATAAATTATATTTCGTACCGTATCACCGCTTAGCTTAGCAAGCGGTTTTAATAAAACACTATAAATATTGTCGCTAAAATAATAGCAAATAGCAAATATAATTATAAACGCAGTAAATATTCTAAGAAGCCTTATTTTTAATTCTAATAAATGTTCTTGAAAACTATATAGTTTCATAAAAATTCTGACTCTTCATTTCGCAGAAATATATATATCAATATTATAAACTTTTTTTAATAATTGTCATATGTTTTTAGAAACATTCACAAAGCCTAGTTTCTTTCTATATATTTTATAAAATATCGGGATAAATAACATGCTAAACAGAGTATTACCTAAAAAGAATACAGGCCAAGTAAGATATTTTGCACAAATACCGCCAAGGCTAGCTAGAATAATACGGCTAAGCGAGCTAAAAGATGCAATAATAGAATATTGTGTGGCAACAAATTCACTATTGCAAAGGCTAGCAAAATAGATAGAGATAATAGTTCCTGCAAAGCCTGCACAAAAATTTTGTACTGTAACAGTTATTATAAATGTCTTTATATCATAGCCGATAGTAGCAAGAATCATAAACATAAGAGGTGACAATAATTGAATAACTCCACCAATTAAGACACTATGAAATATACCCATTTTTGCAGCTAAAACGCCGCTTAAAGCTCCTCCGACGATCATGATTAGTAACCCGTAAGCTTTGTAAATAACGGCAATTTCATGAGTAGTAAAACTTAAATCGAGCAATAAAGGCGAACTCATAGCCATAGGTATAGAATCTGCAGCCTTATATAAAAAGATAAACAATATAATTAGCAGTAAATATTGCTGTTCATTTTTTAAGGAGATAATACTTTTTTTAATAACTTCAAAATATTGTTGTAATCCTATTAAATGAGTAGTTGTATGGTGTATTTCTTGTGATTGTGGTTCTTTGATACATAAAATTACTATAGGTCCAATTAGAGTAATGAATAGAGCCGATTTATATACTGTATTCCAGCCGAAAATAATTGATGAATATAAAGTACCGACGCTGCCAAGTAACATACCTAAACGAAACCCTATGCTACTAAAGGTAAAAGCCATTGAAAGCTCTTCTTTAGATGTAGGTCTCTCAATTCTATATGCATCAAGTACAATATCTTGTGTAGAACTGCAGGATGAAATAATAAATAAGATAATTGCAGTAATATATAAGTTATTACAAGGGCTTATGTTTAAGAACCCCGTCATCGCTAGGATTAAAAATATTTGTGATACCAATGCCCAGCCACGCCTGTGACCGAATTTAGAACATAAAAAAGGTATAGAATATTTATCTATAAAAGGTGACCATATGACCTTTAAGCAATACGGAAAGGCAGCTAGTGATATCGAACCTATTATATCAGTGGTGTATTTTGCTTCGGATAATTGATATGGAACTGTAAAAAAAATTAAATTGAACGTAAGACCGGAAATTAAGCCTAAAAGTAAAATACCGATTAAATATATATGGTTATTTATGTCATTCTTGCATGAATTGATCTTCAACGTCATTGTGAGGAAAAACTGTAAGTTGCGACGAAGCAATCCAGTAAAAAATTCTGATTTACAGAATATTCTATTATTATTTCTGGATTGCCACCACGCTCCTTGCAGTTGTGGCTTTGTTGCATGGCTTGCTTCCACTTCTGTCATCCCGCAAGTTTGTAGCAGGCCCCAGTTAAAAATACTAATATTGTTAGTATTTTTAGTTGTTTTCTGGATACCGTGGTCAAGCCATGGTATGACACCGAACACGTTTTTTGAGCCATGCAACAACGCTTTCAGTCGCTCGCAATGACGATTAGGTACACACGCAATAATGCCTTGCAGGAATGACATAAAGGAATGATTAAAAATTTTGTACATGAAATCTAATAGCTTTAAATAGTTACTTAATATTTCATTTTTAGGTAGTAAGGAGCGACTTTGGAAAATATTTTACCGACTACCGGTATTTTAGTTACAATAGTGCTGATTAAGAAAAAGGAAGGAATAACATTTCCTTTAACCATAATTAATTGCTGCTTGGTATCAATATTACCTGTCATAGTAAAATCAAAGAACGGTCCATGTGCTTCCGTATCAAAAATTGTAATTATATTTCCTCTATAATTAAATTTACCGATCATATCTTCAAATAAAATATTTTTATTATTAGTTATTGAACTAAGAAAACCTGGCAACGAAACAAAGGAAACAAGCCGTGTTAAAAAAGGAGTATCGACTACCGTAAAATGTTTTATAGAAAATTTGCCGTCTAATATTGGCACTATTTCACCTTTTTTTACTTCATATCTTTTTGTATTTAAGTTGATGTTAATTTGACCGTTTTGCATAGTGGTATACATTCCAAGTCCCTTAAGCAATGCTCCGGCATTATCGGATTCAATGAACCATTGTTCAAACGTTTCCTTAGCAGTAAGCGACATCTTAACTTTTTTATTATCAATATTAGCATTTAGAAAGCCGGAGAAACACCGCACTTTATCACATTTAATTGCTAAATCAAGATTATCTAGAATTATATTATTCTTTAAAAGTATTTTTGATATATTAGTTTTTAAATTAATATTACGTGTAGAATCTCCCGCTTTTTCTAAAAACTGCATCATATTAGCATTTGATAAATCTAATCTGTTGCCATAAAGTGTCGTATTAAGATTATGGTTATCTATAATTATGTTTCCTTTTAAATCCGTATGATTATGTTTAACAGAGGCTAGATTAATATTATAAATATTTTTCTTAATTAAGGCATTACCGTTAATTTTTAGATTATCCTGCCCTGAAAGGTTAAATACAATATTTCTATCGAAATTTTTATCATTTAATTTAGTATATAAATATAAATTGGCTTTTTTATATAATTTTTTATGAATAGATACTTTATCTATATAAAATTCTAAATTATTAAGATTAGAATTAACAGTAATAAAACTCTCATTATTATGCTGTTTTTTATACTCAAAATTTAAAACGGTGCTGCCTGAAATTAATTTAAATACTCCAAATCTTTGATTATTTGCCGCAATATTGCTTTTTATTTTAAGTAAACACTCATTATTTTTATCCGATATATCATGATCATAAGTAAAGCTGCTTGCATAATTATTAATGTTACCTTTACCGCTAATATTTAGTTTATTATCTTTAAAAATACCTTTGGCTTCACCGTTTTGTAATAGGATATTATTGTCTAAGGTGTTAAAAGAGATATTTGTTAATGTTGACAAAACATTATAGCTATTAGGGATATTGGGGCTAATAGGAATTATTAGCTCTATTATTGAATTTGCCGTTCCTTTGATTTTTTTAAGATCAATATTTTGAGCTTTAATATTTTGATATGCATCATTTGGAACAAAGGCAATTAAGTCATTAATTTCACCTTTAGCAGTAGCATTAAAAACAAATTGTGATTTATCCAGTCCTTCCCATTTGAAAGTCATAATACCGTCTGAAATGACACTTTGACCGCTATATGCTTCATTAATTAGAAATTTTATTTCCGGTCCTGAAATGATTATATTAGTATCAACTTTAGTCAAAGGTGGTAAATCTGTATGATATTTATATTCAAAATTCGAGATATGTAAATTTGCTTTTAAATTATCTTCTACTAAAATATTTTTTTTAAAAAATTTTTTATCTAATTTAATATTTAATTCTCCGTTTTGGATGTAACCTTGTTTTATATGTTCTCGTAAATATGAGATTATAGGATTATTAGGAATGATTTTTTCGACTGTTTGATAAATTATTAAAGGCATATTTGCGGCAGCTGCACTTGCATCGATATTTTTATTGGTTATTATACCGCTTAGTGATAAAAAAGCTTTGTTCCCAAAGGTGAGTTTGCAATTAACAGTCTTTGGATTATCTTTAGAATAGGTGGTTTTATATGAGCATAAAGCATTTCCTAGAGGTAAGTCTGCTCCTTGCTCATCAGTTAGGATATCACTTTTTATTGAAGTTAGTCGTATGTCGGTTAGGGAATTTTTTTTAATTATATTTAACGCATAATCACCGGTCGTTGAAGTATTTATAATCTCTTCATCGTTATTTGAAATTACGGAAATTTTATCGATATTAAAATTAGCCTCTATTAACGAATTAGAGAAGAAATTTTTGAAATTAAAGAAAAGATTAAAATCGTTAATTTCTCCTCTAGCATTATCTATAAGACTTAAGGAAATTTTATCTATGGATAATCGGTTTTCTTTAAATTCTAAATTATGTAGTACAGCCTTTATATCATTTTTACTTAAATACAATTCAATTATTTTTTTCAAAGGTTTATTTAAGTGTCCTTTATTTGCACTATAAACAGTTAGAGTTATAGCCAAAGATAATGAAATCAGAATTATAAAAATACTAATAAAGGTTTTTTTAATAAAATTCATTTGAGCTTGTAAATCTATTGAAATATGATAAAAGCTTTATATACTCGGGTAGAACTGCAAAAATTGGCTACATCATCCTACAAGTACTCCGGTACTCACGTATTAAGTATACGCTCTGTTCCTCGTCTTGTGGACTCCTTGTACTTTTTGAAATTGAGCTTCGTCTATACTACTCTTCATTTATTTGAGGTATACACTTGGAATATAAAGTATAATTTTAAAATTTAATATAAAAATCACAAAAAATTATGAATATTACATTTATCGGTAGCGGATATGTGGGATTAGTCTCAGGTATTATTATGGGCTATTTAGGTCATAATGTTACTTGTCTTGATAATGATGAGGTTAAAATATCCAAATTAAATAAGCGAATATTACCGATTTATGAAGCTAAACTTGATGAGTATCTGAAGCAAGCTTTAGAATCTGATAGGTTAAAATTTACAAATATTTATAATAATGAACTTCACAATGCTGATGCAATATTTATTACGGTCGGTACACCTTCAAAAGGGTTGGGAGAAGCGGATTTAAAATATGTTTATGATGCTATTGATAAAGTTTTCGAGCATATAAATAAAGATTGTTTAATAGTCATAAAATCTACCGTTCCGCCGGGTAGTTGCAGTAATATTATAGCTTATTTAAAATCAAGAGGCTTTTCATTTAATGTTGCTTCTAATCCTGAGTTTTTAAGAGAGGGTAGTGCGGTAGAAGATTTTTTATATCCTGATCGTATAGTTATCGGTGTAAATAATAAAGAATCAGAGGAAATATTGCGAAAAATTTATGCACCTTTACAAGGTGCAAAGTTTGTGGTTACCGATTTAGTGACGAGCGAACTTATTAAATATGCTTCAAATAGTTTCTTAGCTACCAAAATTGCTTTTATTAATGAGATGGCTGATTTATGTGAAAAAATCGGCGGTAATATTAAAGATTTATCTCAAGGTGTAGGACTTGACCAAAGAATCGGTCAAAATTTTTTAAATGCAGGACCTGGTTTTGGCGGTTCGTGCTTTCCAAAAGATATTCTAGCATTAAATAATCTTGTAAAAAATCATCATATAGATTGTAGGATTCTTAAGGCAGTCATTAAAAGTAATAAGCAGCGTCCAAGTAATATGGTAGATAAAATAGCTACTTTGTTAGACGGAGATTTAAAAGGTAAAAATATAGCAATTTTAGGCTTAACATATAAAGCAGGAACAGATGATGTAAGAGCAAGCCCTGCCATCGCAATTGTAAAGATCTTATTAAATAAAGATGTATATGTTAAAGCATTTGATCCTATCGGTCTTGAAAATGCTAAAAAGAATTTGGAACATAAAAATTTGCTATATTTAGATTCAGCAGTTGACGCCTGTAAATCAGTAGATATTATAGTTATTGTAACTGAATGGTCAGAATTTAAAGAACTTAATTGGCAAGAAATTTATGATTTAGTAAAATCGCCGATAATCATTGATCTTAGAAATATACTAGATAATGAAGCAATGAAAAAAATCGGTTTTAGATATTATGCAGTCGGAAGTAAAATTTAGTCTTGTCGTTAAGGCTTCCGATGTTATTCCCGCGTAGGCGGGAATATTTATCTCGCTTTACCCTGGATTCCCGCCTATGCGGGAATGACATAAGGAGTCATACAGTAAGACAATAAACTTGAACATTAATTTAAAATGCGACCTGAATTTATTCATTTAAGAACTCAAAGCTCTTATTCTTTTCTAGAAAGTGCATTAACGATTGAGAAGGTAGTAGAACTTGCTTCATCGAATAAAATGCCTGCTATTTGTTTGGCAGATAAGGGAAATTTATTCGGCTCATTAGAGTTTGCATTATGTGCAGTAAAAAAAGGACTGCAGCCGATACACGGAGTTATTCTAAATATAAAATACGATATAGATATTTTTGCTCAAATTTTGCTTATAGCTAAAGATGAAACTGGTTATAAAAATTTACTCAAACTATCAAGCCTTACTTTTACTAAAAATGATCGTAAGATATGCGATCATATTAATTTTGAAGATTTAATCGAATATCAAGAAGGATTAATAGGATTATGCTGTTATACCGACGGTATTGTCGGAAAATGCTTGCTAGCTCGCAACGAGGAGCAAGCGATGCTGTTTGCACGTAAATTACAGGAAATTTTAGGAGATCGTTTTTACTTTGAGATTATGAGACATGAGCTACCGGAAGAACAGTTTATTGAGGATAGTTATATTAGAATTGCTGCCGAGCTTGCTATTCCGCTTGTTGCTACTAATAAAGTTTTGTTTAGTGAGAAAAGCATGCATGATGCACATGATGTATTGTTATGTATATCAGCCGGTGTTACTAAAGAATATCTGGATCGAAAAACAGTTAGCGAAAATTGTTATTTTAGATCACCGCATGAGATGATAGAGCTTTTTTCCGATTTACCTAGTGCCATCCAAAATACCGTGAATTTAAGAGAGCGTTGTTATTTTGCCGCACATGCAAACCCGCCGATGCTGCCTAATTTTGCCACCAAAGATATTAGTGAAACGGATTTAATTAAAAAAGATGCAACAGAAGGGTTGCTTGCAAGGCTTGCTGCAAAGTTTAAATCTGAAAATATTGCGTTAGAGAATCAAGAAGCATTGAAAACCGAATATTTTGCTCGTCTTAATTATGAGCTGGATATTATCTGTAATATGAATTTTGCCGGTTATTTTTTGATTGTATCGGATTTTATTAAATGGAGTAAAAAAGAGGGGATTTTAGTCGGACCGGGTAGAGGATCGGGAGCAGGCTCGGTTGTTGCTTGGAGCTTGCTTATTACTGATCTTGATCCGATTAAATTTGGCTTATTATTTGAAAGATTTTTAAATCCTGAACGTATTTCAATGCCTGATTTTGATATTGATTTTTGTCAGGAAAGGCGTGAGGAAGTAATTAATTACGTACGTTCCAAATACGGTAATAATAGAGTAGGACAGATTATAACTTTCGGTAAGATGCAGGCAAAGGCTGTAATTAAGGATGTCGCTCGTGTGCTTAGCTTACCTTATAAATTCGCTGATTATCTAACGGAGCTTGTCCCTTTTAGTGCAGTTAATCCAGTTAGCTTAGAACAGGCAATGCGTGAAGTTCCGGAGCTTGCAAATGCCGCTAAAGGTAATGGGTTGTATAATTTAGATGGTGAAGCGGAGTTAATTAAGTTAGTGATTGATACTTCGTTAATTCTTGAGGGGCTGCATAGGCATTCCTCAACTCATGCTGCAGGAATCGTAATAGCAGGTACTGATTTAGTCGATATAGTACCGGTATATAAAGATTCTAACTCCGATATGCTGGTAGTCGGTTATTCTATGAAATATTCCGAGATTGCCGGTTTAATTAAATTTGATTTTTTAGGGCTACAAACCCTAACGGTTATTACCGATTGTAAGAAACTGCTTAAAGAGCAAGGGATAGAAGTAGATTTTAACAATATGACGTTTGATGATAATAAGACTTATCAAATGTTGTGTAAAGGTAAAGGAGTAGGCGTTTTCCAATTTGAAAGTATCGGGATGAAAGATGCACTTAGACGCCTTAAACCTGATTCTATACATGATTTGATAGCTCTTGGTGCGTTATACCGTCCTGGTCCTATGGAAAATATTCCTACCTATATAGCTTGTAAGCATAAATTACAACAGCCTGATTATTTACATGAGCTATTGAAACCAATCTTAGAAGAAACTTACGGAGTGGTGATATATCAGGAGCAGGTACAAAGAATTGCTCAGGTTCTTGCAGGTTATACGCTAGGAGCTGCCGATTTACTTCGGAGAGCAATGGGTAAGAAGATAAAAAAAGAAATGGAGGAGCAGGAAGAAATTTTTGTTAAAGGAGCAATTGCTAATAATATTTCAGAATCTCAAGCTAAATCCATTTTTGCGACCGTGGCTAAATTTGCCGGATACGGTTTTAATAAGGCACATGCTGCGTCTTACGGTGTTATTTCATACCAAACTGCATATCTTAAAGCTAATTATCCTGCTGAATTTTTAGTAGCATGCTTAAATCTTGAATTGAATAATCACGATAAAATTAATTTATTTTTACAAGAAGCAAAAGATAACGGCATAAAAATTATTGCACCTAATATTAATATTTCTGAAGGGTATTTTAGTGTACAGTTTTCGGACACTGTCATCCCGCATAGCGTAAAGCCTGTCATACCGCGACTTGATCGTGGTATCCAGGAAATTTCAAAAGATACCGTGGTCAAGCCACGGTATAACATCGCGGGTGCAATAATCTTCGCCTTAGGTGCTATTAAGGGAGTTACGCCGAATTTCGGTAAGTTAGTAACGGATGAGCGAAAAGCAAGAGGGGCGTTTAAATCAATTACTGATTTTATTGAAAGATTACCCCCAAAATCTATTAACAGTAAATTATTGGAAAATTTAATCAAGTCAGGCTGTTTTGATGAGCTGCATGATAATCGATTGCAATTATTGTCAAGCATTCCAAAATTGCTTTCTTATTCAACTGCATATCACGAAGAGCAGGAATCTAATCAATTTAGCTTAATTAAAGTTTCTAGTTTAAGTCCAACTATTTTAGTATCAAGCGATTATGCCGATAAAAATACTTTAGCCTTTTATGAATTTGAGGCTATGGGTTTATTTATCTCTAATCATCCTCTTACGGAATATCAAGAAATATTTAGTCGTTTAAATATTTTAAATACTGCGGATTTGCATAATAACTTACCTGATGGTACTAACCGAGTAAATCTTGCCGGTGTAATACAAAAAAAGGATTCCCGTATGTCGGCAAGAGGTAGGTTTGTGACGCTTGTGCTTTCCGATCCTGAGAATATCTTTGAACTTAGTATTTTTAGTGAGGAAGTTTTAAAAGATTATGTACATTTACTTGATGTTAAAAGTTTGGTAGTTGTTAATTGTGACATAGTTAAAGATGAGGGAGGAATAAAACTAACGGCAAAAAGCTTTTCATCAATTGAGGATGCAATTAATAATAAACAATTTGAACTACAGTTTTATCCACAAAATCATGAAGAATTACGGCAGATAGTAAACTTGCTTGCAGCTCGTATAAATAATGAAGATCAGAGTAATGCTAAAGCTACAATCTATTTACAAAGCGCAGATGTAAAGAATTTTGTAGCAAAAATTACATTACCTGAAAAATTCTTGCTCCAAGGGCAAGATTTTGAGATTTTAAAAGGATATAGTAAATAGCGTAGTTGTTGAGTGGTTCGGTTTTCCACTATCATTCCCGCAAGGCATTGTTGTGTGGATATCGGGTCATCATTGTGAGCAGCCATAGGCTGCGTGGTAATCTCATGAAATAATAACAAACTTGAGATTGCGGACGTACAATTACTTCGTAATTTTCCTCGCAATGACGAAAAAACCGAGCCATGCAACAAAGCCAATGCCTCGCAGGAATGACATCGAAACCTTGAGTCAACTTTTTATAGACAATACCTGAATTGACAGTAAAATGAATCTATAATATATAATTGAGTAATATTCTTTGATGTTTTTTTACCGCTAAATACTGCATTATTATTTTTATTATCGCTAAGTTCCATATATTTTGTTAGTCGATGTTTGTCTGCTATTAACTTTGCTTCTTTTTCTAAATTGATATTTTGCTCAAGATTTGGGTCTTTAATTAATTCTTTAAAATAATTACTTATGGATTTTAATCCCAATTTTCTCGTTAATTTACTTAAATACTTATAAAATTTATTTTTGATAGTTTGTTTTTTAGGTTCTGAATTTTTATTGAATGTATTATCGGTTTTAACTTCTTATTTTTTATCTTCTAATACTCCTGTATTAATTGATCTTTTGGTGTTTGATTTAGTTTTGAATTATCTGCTCTTACCCCAGCACCGGCATTATATATATACGATAATTTTTTCCGTTTTCTTTAGAATATTTTATAACATTTGTATGTAATCCTGTATTAGTAGGAGCATTAGAATATGATAAATATGCTTCTCCGGTTTTTTGCAGTTTATCATATATTTCATCTGTAGTTTTTTCTAAAAATTTTTTTAACTGTTCTGCTGGTGGTAATTCAGTTGAGCTAGTTAATTTACATAAAAAGGATTGCTTATAAATCTCATCTAAGCCATCCATAAAATGGTCTAATTTTTTACCTGTATTTTCGTCAGGATTTAAAGCTTTATACGCTTAGCCGTTATAAATGAACTGAGCCTAAATTATAATCTTTTGTGGATTTATCATAGTTACGGGCATCGTCAAAAATTTCGCAGTACTGAGTTGCTTTTGCTTCATACTCATATTTCCATATGTTATTTAAGGCTTGAGTGATATTTTCATAATGTTCTTTCAGCTTATTCTTGTTTAGAGCAGTATTTGTAAGTTGATTATCATAATTTTCTAAGTTACCGAACTTTCTATCATTATTTACATTAACCATATTTTCAACTAATTGGTTAAGCAGAGATCAAAATAATCATGTATTATGAATAAATGTCAATAATTACTCACCTCAATATATCTACTTTATCTAATTGTTCCAATGTAAAATTTGCGTCTTCTCGGCCGAAATGACCGTAAGAAACAGTTTGTTGATAACATGGAGTGCGAAGCTTAAGATGTTTAATAATTCTTCCTGGACGCATATCAAAATGCTGTGTTATGAGCTTAGTAATTTGTTCGTTGCTTAATGTGCTAGTACCGCAAGTTTCAGCATAAACAGATACGGGAGCAGCTACGTCTATTGTAGGATATTTGTATTTCACAGCGATCGGTAAGTTCTGCTCCTACTATATTCTTAGCAATATAGTGTGCCATGTAAGCAGCCGATCTATCTATTTTTGTTGGATCTTTTCCAGAAAAGCAACCGCCGCCGTGTCTTGCCATTCCTCCATAGCTTTCCACGATAAATTCCCTACAGGTTAAACCGCAATCTGCAACGGGACCGCCTATAAAAACCGACCCGTCGGATTAATTAGGTATTTAGTGTCTTTATGCAGTAAATTGCTTGGTAATGCCTGTTTAATAATTTCTTCCATTACTGCTTCAATAAGGTCTTTTTGTTGTATTGCCGGATGATGCTGAGTTGATAAAACTACTGTATCAATGGCAATTGGTTTGTTATTTTCATATCGTAACGTGACTTGAGATTGTGCATCGGGTCTAAGCCAAGACAAGATATTTTGTTTACGTAAATATACTTGCCTTGTCATTAATAAATGAGCGTAGTAAATCGGTGCGGGCATGAAACTATCCGTTTCATTACAGGCATAACCGAAAACCATACCTTGGTCTCTATTTCATCTTCATTTGCATTGTCAACACCCATAGCTATATCGGGTGATTGTTAATGATAGCTGAAATTACGATACAACAGCTACCGTCAAATCCATAATTTGGATTATTATAGCCGATTTCTTGTATCTTGCTACGTACTATTTGCTCAATATCCACATAGGTACTAGGCCGCTCACTAAAACTAGACCGGTGGTTACAAATGTTTCACAGGCAACACGACCGTTAGGGTCTTGTTTTAGTATCTCATCAAGTACCGTATCTGAAATTTGATCGGCAATTTTGTCCGGATGCCCTTCAGAAACTGACTCAGACGTAAATATAAAATTTTTCATACATTACGCTCCTTTTAAAATTCTTCAACTGTTATATTAATATATTTTTATATGCTTATTTTATCAAATATGTATACTGTATTATATGTTGAAGTTATTTTTCTGGATTCCCGCTTTTGCGGGAATGACAGCAAGTCATGCAATAACACCGCCTTTAGCTAGGAATGATATACCTTCAATGAATTTCCATCCAGTTATTACCTGCTCTAATTTCGGTTATAATCGGTACATCCATATTAGTAGAATTTTCCATGATTTTTTTAATAATAGGTGTTATAATTTCTACTTCATCAATCGGTGCTTCAAATAGTAATTCATCATGAATTTGCAGTACTAATCTTGTTTTAAGTTTACGTTTTTCTATTTCTTGATCTAGATTGATCATAGCAATTTTAATTATATCGGCATTAGTGCCTTGAATCGGAGCATTAATAGCCGCACGTTCTGCGAATTGTTTAAGCTTTTTATCATGAATTAGAGGTACAAAACATTTTCTGCCAAAGCAATTTGTGACATAGCCGTTGCTACTTGCAAAAGCTTTTGTTTGCTCCATATATTCTTGTACTCCTTTATATTCAGCAAAATATTTCTTGATATATGCGGATGCTTCGCCGTGAGTAACGTTTAATTGCTTAGCAAGCCCAAAAGCACTTATACCGTAAATGATACCAAAATTTATAGCTTTTGCTTTACGCCTATGTTCGCTAGTTAGTTCGTGTTTTTGTAAGTTAAAGATCTGACAAGCAGTTTGAGTATGGATATCGTCTTTATTGATAAATGCTTGTTTTAGTGCATCTATATTTGCGATATGGCTTAATATTCTAAGCTCAATTTGAGAATAATCGGCAGATATTAATTTATAACCTTCTTCAGCAATAAAAGCTTGTCTGATTTGATTCCCCTCACTAGAGCGAATAGGTACATTTTGTAGATTAGGTTCCTGTGAGCTAAGTCTTCCTGTAGTGGTAGAAGTTTGTAAAAATGTCGTATGTACTCTATGTGTTATATTATCTATCTGTTTCGGCAAACTATCGGTGTAGGTATTCTTTAATTTTGTTAGTTGCCTCCATCTTAATAACAAATCTGCAATATTATATCCATGCTCACTAAGTTTTTCTAATATTTCCGCTCCCGTTGAGTAAGAGCTTGCTTTAGCTGAAGCTTTACCGAAAGGTAATTGCATTTTTTCGAATAAGATTTCGCCTAATTGTTTTGGCGAACCAATATTAAATTTGGTTCCGCTAAGAGCAAAAATTTCTTCTTCAAGTTTTAGAATTTCTGTTCCAAATTCAGCGGATAATTGTTTTAGGTAATTAGCATCTACTGTAATACCCACTTTCTCCATTTTATCTAAAATAAAACAAATAGGTAAATCAATGTTGCTATAAAGTCTAAAGGTTTTGTTGTCTTTAAGTTCCCATATAGTTTGCTTATAAAGTGTGATAAAGTTTATTACTATTTTTGCTGATTCGATAATTATATTTTCTATCCAAGTTTCTTTCAAAACTTCTTTAAATAAATTTTTCTGTGATAAACCGGCAGATAACGCATACTGCATTAATTCTAAATCTTCTATAGCCTTAATGTCATGAGATTGGTTTGCATAAAATTTAAGTAGAGGTTTAAGAGAGTAAGTAATTTTTTTTATGGATTTATCGGTTAGTAAATTGAAGATTATATCCGAAAACCAGTTGTTATTAGTTTTAGTATTATAAGAAAATAGATCATGAAAAGTGTTTGAAATTTTAATAATATAGCTTTGGTTTTGCAGTGATAAAATAAAAGCAAGATTAGCTCCTTTATGCTGTAATAAATATATCCCGAATATTCCTATTTTCGTGGCTTCTTTAGCAAAGTCTGCTAACTCATTAGCATTATTAATTTCTTTTATTTCCGTTACTTTATTATCTGCTATCTCTTTGTAGTCGTTAATTTTAATATCCAATAAATTTTCTACTCTTTTATATAAAGATCTAAAACCGTATTCCTGTAAAAATCCTGTTAATTTATCGCTATTTGGAGGTGACCATTCTAAATTATTTAGCTGAAAATCTAAATCAACATTAGAATTAAGCCCTATTAACTGCCATGAAATTAACGCCGTTTCTCTTGAATTTTGTAAAGTTTTACGTTGTTTTACGCTTGAGACTTGGTCTAAAGAGTTAAATATATTTTCTACAGAACCAAATTGTGTTATAAGACTACTTGCAGTTTTTGGTCCAATAGATGGTACACCCGGAATATTATCCGATCTATCGCCGATTAAAGCCATTACTTCACGTAATTTATCAGAAGTAGTGCCAAATTTTTTAACCACATCATCCTCCGTAATATATTTCCCTTTTAACGGATCATATATCTTGATGTTTTCAGTCATTAGCTGTAATAAATCTTTATCGGAAGAGATAATGACTACATGTTCGCCAAGTGCAGCAGTTTTAGTAGCAAAGGTTGCGATAATGTCATCGGCTTCATAACCGTTCTTCTCTAGAATAGGAAAATTTAAGTTACTTGCAACATCACGAACTAAAGGTAATTGTACAATTAAATCTTCAGGGGGTGGAGGGCGGTTAGCTTTATAGTCGGGATAAATCTGATGGCGAAAATTTTTCCCGCCGCTGTCAAATACTACAGCGACATGTTTAGGCTTAAAGTCGCTCAGTAATTTTAGCAGCATTGAAGTAAAACCGTAAAGAGCACCGACAGGCTCGCCTTTTGGTGAAGTTAAAGGCTGTTGTGCATAATAGGCTCTAAAAACAAATCCGTATCCGTCTATGAGCAATAAGGTATTTTTTTGAGTCATTTTATGATTTTATTTTTAATTAGATCGTAATTGCGAGGAAATTACGTAAGTAATTGACGAAGCAATCTCAGGAGTTTATTATTACTTCATGAGATTACCGTGTAGCCTACGGCTACTCGCAATGACAACTCAATATTCGTGCGGGCAATGACGTAGCAAAACCTCACAACCCCACTATATTTCTAGCAAAATCATGTTGGTTGAATATTTTTAAGTCCTCTATCTTCTCACCTATACCGATAAAGTATAAGGGTAAATTAAATTTTTGTACTACTCCGACAATTACGCCCGCTTTAGCACTGCCGTCTAGTTTAGTCACGATAAGCCCTGTCAAATTAGTAGCATCATTAAAATGTTCTACTTGGTTATAGGTATTTTGTCCGGTAATAGCATCAATGACTAAAACGCTATGAGTGGGGGCATTCTCGTCTAGTTTTTTTATAACTTTTACAATCTTAGACAGTTCATCCATCAAATTTTTCTTATTATGAAGCCTACCTGCTGTATCGATAAAAAGTATATCGATATTTTGTTTTATCGATTCTTCCATCCCGCGATAAGCAACACTTGCGGGGTCAGCCGATTCTTCACCGGTAATAAGTAGTGCATTTGCTCTATCTGCCCAAGTACTTAGCTGATTTACAGCAGCTGCTCTAAAAGTATCGCAGGCTGCAACTGCTACTTTTTTACCTTGTGCCGAGTACATTGCAGCAAGCTTACCTATAGTCGTGGTTTTACCTGCTCCGTTAACACCGCAAACTAAAATTACGTTTAATTTATTTTCGCTTAAAGTAAAAGGAATTTCTGATTTTGATAGCTGCTGCTCTATTAATTTAGCAAGGGCTTCTTTTACTGTATCACTATCTATTTCTTTGTCAAATTTTACCTTTTTAAATTCTTCAATAATATTAGTTACTACCAAAACACTCATATCACTTGAGATAAGTAGCTCTTCTAGCGCTTCTAGAGTTTCTGCATCTAATTTTTTCTTGTAAAATATTTTGTCGATACCTTCCGATATTTTATTAGAAGTTTTAGATAAACTTTGTTTTAATTTACTAAATATCGAAATCATATTAGATAGTTTTTTGTTTTATGGATGTTGGTGTTACGCCTGCATGAGTATCAAATCGTAATTGCGAGGAAATTACGTAAGTAATTGACGAAGCAATCTCAGGAGTTTGTTGTTATTTCATGAGATTGCCACGCAGCCTATGGCTCGCAATGACGATTAGGTATCTACACAGATAAGCCATCTTGCAATGATGACTAAGGTACTTATCTCTTTTTCTTATTTTTGCTTTTGTTTTTATTTCCGTCAATGGTTTTATTGAATCTACCTAAATTTTTAACAAATTTTTGTAGTCCGTTAAGTTCTGTTCCATATGTCCTAGTATATTCATGGACTATTTCTATATCTTGTCTATGAGAATCATCTATTACTACTACTTCCTGCATAAAGTTATTAGCATCAAACGTAATTTTTACTATCTTCTGCTTTTCAATTTTTGGATTGAGCCAAGCTCTTTGAGACATAACTCTTTCAACATAATACCAGGTATTTTGGGAATATTCCGGTACTATAGTAGGCGTACCTATTAACTCTACGACTTCTGTTTTATTTAGTTTTTTAGACTCTAATTTTACAAGTGCCGAATCATCTATAGATTGCCCTCTATTTTCGATAGTTTTGCAGCCGCTTAAGGAAAAAAAGGCTAATATACTAAAAATGTATGTTATAAAAATTTTCATAAGTTTAATTTTATCTAGATTTTATTACAAGATTATAATATACTGCTTCACTAATTTGACAAATACTTTTTAATTTATATTTAGAGAGGCTAATAATGGCAGTTCCAAAGAAAAAAACATCAAAATCAAGACGTAATATGAGACGTTCGCACTTAGCACTTGGCAAAGTTAACGTAATAGTTGATTCGCAAACCGGTGAATATAAGCTTCCGCATCACGTTTCTTTAGTCGACGGTACTTATAATAATCGTCTAGTAGTAACAAAGAAAATTAAAACTGAAGAAGAAGTAGCCTAAAAGATTTATGACCTGTAAAATTATTGGTTGCGGCGGGTATCTTCCTTCAAAAATAGTTAGTAATGATGAGCTTGCAAAATTCGTAGATACTAACGATGAATGGATTAGAACAAGAACAGGTATTACGCAGCGTCATATAGCAGGTGATACAGAATATACTTCCCATCTTGCTTTAAAATCAGCTGAAAAAGCTATAGCAGATGCAGGGATATCGGTAAATGATATTGATTTAATTATTACATGTACTACTACTCCCGATAATAGCTTCCCTTCGGTTGCCTCTAAGCTTCAAGGTTATCTTGGTTTAACTAATATACCGTCTTTTGATTTACAAGCAGTATGTGCCGGCTTTGTTTATGGTTTACAAGTAGCAAATTCTCTTATCTCATCAGATAAATATAAAACTATTTTGCTTATAGGAGCCGAGAAAATGACGTCGTTATTAGATTGGAATGATAGGACTACTTGCGTTTTATTCGGTGATGGGGCCGGTAGCGTAATATTACAGCGTAGTAGTGATGATTCCGGTTTAATAGATAGTAATATCTTCTCAAGCGGTGCTGATTATGATGAAATATTATACACAAACGGTGGTGTAAGTATGAACGGTATTAGTGGCAAAATAGTTATGCAGGGGCAAAAATTATTTCGTCATGCAATAGAAAAAATGCAACAATCTATAAAAGATTTACTGCATGCTAATCAATTCAGTGTAAGCGATATTGATTATTTTATACCTCATCAAGCAAATATCCGTATTATAAATAAACTCGCTGAACTATTAAATATAGAAGAGCATAAAGTAGTGAAAACCGTAGACAAACATGCTAACTGCTCTGCTGCTTCTATTCCGCTTGCTTTGAGTACTCTCAAAGCATCAGGCAAAATAAAAAAAGGTGATATTCTACTATTTTCAGCTATCGGTGCAGGTCTTACTTGGGGCAGTGCATTCATTAGATGGTGAATATACTCGTTTTATTAGACATCTTTGGAAACTCTACTACTAGAGGTAATTTGTACGTTGATCCTGTACTCGAATCCTCACGTACCTCTATGTACGCTGCGGTTCTGCGTGCCGTGTCTCCTTCAAATTCCTCTCTATAAGCGAGTTTCTGAAGATGTCTATTTGAAAAATTGGCAACACTACTTATTTGCTTATAATTCTCACATATTATATATACGCTGCGGTTATAAGCTTCAAAATCGATTCCTCTTTTCCTCATTAAACTGCATCTATCTATTTATCCAAAGTATATACTTGTATTAAATGATATTTTTACCACATTTATACATGAGTAATTGCATTTTATAATATTTTAGCCTTTAAACTAATAAAATAATGATATATACTAACTCACATAGCTTTTGGTTAGTTTAGTTTTATGACTAGCTAAAATGAATTCAATATTAATAAATTATAATCTCAAGGAGTTTAATTATGAAAACAAAAATTACATTAGCTTTTCTTGCATTATGTATGCTTGCAGGGTGTAATACAACAAAAAGAGCACCGCAATTTGACGGTAATATGAACCAAAGTGAAGAAACTTCATTAATGAAAGATTTCGAGAAGCATGCAGGAAATGCAGTATGGTTTGCTTTTGATAGCTCTGATTTATCACCAAAGGCTAAAGAAGCCCTAGAGAGACAAGCTTGCTGGTTATCAAAGCATCCTGAAGTAAAAGTTACTGTTGAAGGACATTGCGATGAAAGAGGTACCAAAGAATATAACTTAGGTTTAGGTGAAAGAAGAGCAGCAGCAGCGAAAAAATTCTTAGCTCATAAAGGAATCGATCATAACAGATTAAATACAATCTCTTATGGTAAAGATAGACCTGCTATGATGGGTAATACTGAAGAAGCTTTTGCCTATAATCGTAGAGCTGTAACAGTTTTACACCACTAAAATTATTTACTGATTATAGTATCCTAAAAGGTCGAGTTTACTACTTGGCCTTTTTTTTACTTATAACTTGATGTTATTATTGCGAAAGCGTTGATGCGTGGATACCAAACCGTCATTGCAAGCCATAGGCTGCGTGGCAATCTCATGAAATAAAAACAAACTCCTGAGATTGCTTTGTCAATTACTTTGTAATTCCTCACAATGATGAAAACACTGAATCATATTGTCCTGTTTTTTAGGCGATACCTCAAAAATATAAAAATTTTACTAGACTTAACTGCATAATAATTATATAAATTTCAAATGAAAAGGGGCTGTAGCTCAGTTGGTTAGAGCACGCCGCTCATAACGGTGTGGTCGTAGGTTCAAGTCCTACCAGCCCCACCACACAAATTCTTATTTAAATTCGCATTAGCACTGAATTTATAATGATTAATCTAAAAACACTTTCTTGGTATCTTACTAAATTATATTCTAAGTGTTTCTTTATTATATTATTTCTTTTAATCGGGCTATTAATTATCTCAAATGTTTTTGATCTTTTACAAAAATTCAAAAATATTTATGTTCCTTTTAGTTTTTTTTTGAGACTTATCTTATATAAGATTCCTTATTTACTAGGTCAAGTATCTTCATTAATTAGTTTTACCGCTATGTTATTTTTTCTTAGAAATCTAACAAAAAATAATGAATTAACGGCTATGTTATCTAGCGGTATTCATATTTGGCAAGTGCTTGTTATTCCATGTATTGTAACTTTAATGTTAGGTATAGTTTTTACGACTATATTGAATCCTATCAGTACTATAGGCTTACAAAAATATGAGTTATTAGAAGCAAAACTAACTAAAAAAGCCTTGAGTGAGGGTATAATATCTAAATCAGGCTTATTATTTTTTGAATCTTTAAATGATGAAACTCAAATTATCCAAACACAATTTATTAATGTTGCCGAGAAAAAATTAAATAATATTACAATTTTATTTGTTGATCATAATAATTCTTTTTTAAAGAGAATTGATGCATTATACGGTATTATTGAAAATAAAATGTTACATTTAAGTAGAGTTAAGGTTTTTACAAAAGAAGAAACTAAGGCTTACAATAATTTAACTATGCAGACAAATTTATCAATTAATAGTTTAGTAAATAAATTTATTCGTCCTGAAATGGTTTCTATTTGGGCTTTACCTAAATTAATTAATGAATTATTAAATTCAGGTTTACCGGCTATTAATTATCAAATTTATTATTACAAGCAATTATTTAAGCCTATAATGATGATGGCAACCGTAATTTTAGCAAGTTGTTTTATTAGTCTTAAACAGCGTGATAATTCCCAAGAAAAAATACTGCTATTAGGTTTATTTTCAGGTTTTATAGCATATTCGTTATCAGAAATATTATTAAAAATACTTACTTATAATAATTTGTCTTTAATTGCTGCTATTTTATTACCTAGTATGCTAATATTTTTTATTAGTAACTTTATTATGTTACATTATAAAGAAATTTGATATAGACGAAGTTTAATTTGAAAAATTGGCATTGTCGCTTCTCATTGTTGATCCTCACTTAGTATTCTACGCTGCGGTCAAAAATTCCGAGGCTTCTTGCTCTTTTCCAAATTAAACTTCGTCTATATCAAATTTTTATTTACTATGGGACTGTTTATTTTGTTAACAGTTCTATAGAAGTGTTTTTAGAATTTAGAGAGAAAAAATAAAATGATAATGAAATTTTTGGAAGGGTTTTCTTCCGGTATGGCCATAGATCTTGGTACGGCAAATACTATTGTCTATCAAAAAAATTGTGGAATTGTTCTAAGGGAACCTTCTGTTATTGCGTTAATAAAAAAAGACGGTGCTTTTGTGCCTTATGCTTATGGTCATGAAGCAAAAATGATGCTTGGGCGTACTCCTACGGATATTGAAGCAAAAAGACCTTTAAAAGATGGTGTTATTGCCGATTTTAAGGGTGCAGAGGAAATGATAAAGTATTTTATTAGAATGGTACATAATCGTCGCTCTTTTTTTGGGCCGACAATTGTTATTTGTGTGCCTTCCGGTTCTACGCCAGTTGAGCGTCGTGCTATCCAAGAAGCAGCAGAAAGTGCAGGGGGTAGGGATGTCTATTTAATTGAAGAACCTATGGCGGCAGCGATCGGGGCAGGGCTACCCGTAACGGAAGCAACCGGTTCAATGATTGTTGATATTGGAGGAGGCACTACCGAAGTTGCAGTTTTGTCACTAGGGGGCATAGTATATGCAAGGTCGGTAAGAGTCGGCGGTGATAAGATGGATGAAGCTATTATCTCATATATAAGAAGGCACTATAACCTATTGATAGGTGAGGCTACTGCCGAAAAGATAAAGCAAGAAATAGGTACGGCTTATGTAGATGAAAACGCTGAGCCGAGAAAGATGGAAATTAAAGGACGTGATTTAATTTACGGTATTCCTAAAGAAATGATATTGAACGAAAGACAAATTGCTGATAGTCTAATTGAACCGGTAAGTCAAATTGTTGAAGCGGTAAAAGTAGCACTAGAAGCAACACCTCCTGAATTATCTTCAGATATAGTTGATAAGGGAATTGTTTTAACAGGCGGCGGCTCATTATTACGAAATCTTGATTTTGTTCTTAGTGAAGCCACTAAATTGCCAGTAATAGTTGCAGATGATGCCCTCTCTTGTGTGGCACTTGGAACAGGAAAAGTACTTGAAGATTTTACAAAGCTAAAACATGTACTATTTAAACAGGATTAAAAATGGCAATACTTGCAAATAGAGTAAAAAATTCTTCAAATTCATTAGAATTAATAAGAATAATATCAAATACTCTTAAGCGTTTTTTTGTTATATTTGGGCTTGGATTGTCTGTATATTTATTTTTTGCTACACCTAAAAAAATATCTAGTATATCACTTGAAGTAACCGGTAGTATAGTATCAATCGGTTTAGCAGTGTATGAAGATATATTTGAATATATAAATTCAATAACACAAAAATTTGTTTATTTTCAAGATTTAGAACGAAAAAATATAGAACTTAAACTTGAGATAGCAAGATTACAACATTTACAAAGTGAAGTAGAATTGGTAAGAGCCGAAAACATTGCATTAAAAGATTTGTTAACGATTGCTGAGGAAGAAGAATTTGAATATATTACTACTAAATTACTGAGTGTTTCCTTTAATCCCTTTTCTAGAACTGCTTTGATTTCTGCAGGTAAAAAGCAAGGCATTGAACCTGATCAAATCGTTGTTAATGCAGGAAAATTAGTAGGAAAAGTAATAGAAGTGAGTAATAATTATGCGAAAGTAATGTTAATTAGCGATGTTAATTCTAGAATACCTATTAAAGCTAATTCTTCAAGAGAACAAGGTATTTTAGCAGGTAATAATAATAATAGTAAAATTTTATACTTGCCTAACAATCATTTAGTACAGCAAGATGAGGAGATAGTAACCTCTGGATACGGTAATATTTATCCTGCAGGTATTTTAGTGGGCTATGTGTCTAAAGTGACAGAACATGATGTTATGGTAAACGTAGCAGCTGATCTATCTAAAACGGAATTTGTACAAGTATTATTGCCTAAGGAGTAATTTCTGTTTTGTTTGTACTCTATGTCATTACCGCGTAGGCATTGTGGCATGGATCGGTACAATCCCCTGTGTGTCACCCTGTGGCTTGACCACGGGGGGTCTAACAATAAAAAATACTAGCAACAAAGTTTTCCCGTGTAGGTGGGGATTCAGCAAAATAACTTCAATATTGCTACAGAAGTTATATATTTGATAAAATAACCATATAAAAACTTGTTTTTATATGGTTTTACTAGATTTTTGCCTATGCGGGAATGACATTGAGTAGGCTTTTCGATCCATGTAATAAGGCTGGTAATACTCGACACACTTTGTATATATCTATCCTTTATTTATTCAGAGGTTATTAATATGGCACTTGCTACTAAAGTAAAAGAATTTTTAGAAGAAAAATTAAAACAAGAAAAGATAGATCGTAAATATCTTGCCGAAGTCACTAATATCCCTTATACTACTGTTAGCAGGATTATGAGAGCGGAAGCTAATCGTGAATTCAACCCTGAAATAGATACTATTTTAAAAATAGCAAAATATTTTAATTGTACTATGGATGAGGTAATAAAAAGAAAAGTACAGAATAATTCATAAAGCTTGATACAAGCGAATTTTGCATGACTCGCCTGTACTCACGCACGTAGTTTACCTATTGCTTTCGCAGGCTTGCATTTAAATTCATCTTGTCTAAATCTTTCTGAAATATGCTGTACCTACGAAATAAAACATAAAATATGACAACAAAAAATAAAAGAGTTCTTCAGAAATGCGCTTATAGAGAGGAATTTAAAGGCGACATGGAACGTAGCACCGCAGTGACGTCTAAATTACCTCTAGAAGTAGAACTTTCGAGGAACTCTAAAGGACTGATTATAATTTTATCTTCCCCTTCAGGTACAGGTAAGTCGAGTTTAGCTAAAGCATTATTGAAAATAGATAATAATTTGCGTTTATCTATTTCGGCAACTACAAGAAAACCACGTTTAGGAGAAGTAGAGGGCATAAACTATTACTTTAAGACCGGTCTAGAGTTTGAAGAATTAGTTAAGCAGAATAAATTCCTTGAATATGCTAAAATATACGATAATTATTACGGTACGCCTAAAGAATATGTCGAAATGTTATTAAATCAAGGCTTGGATGTTTTGTTTGATATTGATTGGCAAGGAGCACGGAGTATTAAGGAAAATGCTACTAATGTTGTTGCTATATTTGTATTGCCTCCTAATATTGAAGTATTGGAACAACGCTTAAGAAATAGAGCGACCGATAATGAAGAAGCAATAAAATTACGTATGCAGTCGGCACAAAACGAAATATCACATGCTAATGAGTATGATTATGTAGTTACTAACGATGACTTTGACCGGACGCTTAAAAAAATACATGCGATTATAGTTGCAGCACGAGACAAAGCGTTTTGACTTTGTCGTTTTTTCTTTCTATACTGAGCATTAGACGTTATGTTTCTAATTTTCATAGTACTAATTTAAATGTTTAGAAAACAATTCCTTTCATCAATAATAAAACATTTTAAAACTCATAAAGTTTGTGCCTTGTTAGGACCAAGGCAGTGCGGAAAAACTACACTTTCTAAACAATTCGTAGAAGCTTATAATATTCCTAAAATCAATATTTTTGATCTTGAAAATCCTTTAGATTTAGCAAGATTAAATGAACCGATGCTTGCTTTGTCTGATCTACAAGGATTTGTTATTATTGATGAAATTCAGTATAAACCGAATCTATTCCCTATTTTAAGAGTTCTTGTTGATACAACTGATATTAAATTTTTAGTACTAGGCAGTGCATCAAGAGACTTAATTAAACAAGGTTCTGAAACACTAGCAGGTAGAATAGGTTATATTGAAATGACACCGTTTACCTTATCTGAAGTGTCAGGTACTCAGCAATTATGGATACGCGGCGGATTTCCTTTATCATACCTTGCAGATGATGAAGAGTTAAGTGCTTTATGGCGTCAGAATTACATTAAAACATTTTTAGAAAGAGATATACCAAATTTAGGTTTTACAATTCCGTCTCTGCAGTTACGTAGGTTTTGGTTAATGCTTTGCCATTATCACGCTAATATATTGAATGCTTCAGAACTTGGAAATTCTTTATCTATCTCATATCATACCGCAAAGCATTATTTAGATATTTTAGAGGGAACTTTTATGATCCGTATTTTGCAGCCTTGGTATGAAAACCTTAAAAAAAGACAAGTTAAGACTCCAAAAATCTTTTTTAGAGATAGTGGAATATATCACGCTTTATTAGGCTTAAATAATTATGAAGCTTTAAGCACTCATCCTAAAATAGGTGCATCATGGGAAGGATTTGCCTTAGAACAAATTGTTAGATATTATAAAGCCGAACCCGAAGAATGTTATTTTTGGTCATCTCATAATGGAGCGGAAATAGATCTTTTAATTTTTAAAAATGGGAAACGTTTGGGGTTTGAAATTAAATATACAAATACACCGAGCATTACAAAATCAATGCAAATATCTTTAGAAGATTTAAAACTTGATCAAATTAATGTAATATTTCCAGGTGAGATTAGCTTTAAATTGTCAGAAAAAATACAGGCAATAGGTCTTTCGAGCTTAATTCAAAATGATACAAAAGCTGCAACTATATAGTTACAGCTTTTAGAATGTTATATAATGTTATATTATTTCACATACGCCTTTAGAAGCTTTACCGGCAAGTTTGATATCTTTGGAAGTATTATCCACACAATTACCTAAATCTTGATTATATTGATGGACTTGACTACTCGCTTGCATAGCTTCTTTAAATATTGCGTTATGTTTTTGCTGTTGTTCTTCAAATTGTACTTTTGCAGCTTCTAAAGCTGCTTTTTTTTGTTCAGGAGTTAAATTTTTAAATTTAGACATAATAATTACTAATTTAGTTAAATTCCTCTCGTTTTATTATTTGTAACTTTAATATTAGGAGTACGAGTAGGAGATAAACTCCCAGTATTAGTATCTTTTACTTGTGTTTGTTCTCTGATTTTATTAGCTAAAGATTTAGTTTTACCCACGTTAATTTTATTTAGTACTTTATTATGATGCTCTATATCTTTTACAACGCCGTCTGTCTTAATTGCTTTATGCTGATGTTTTAGAACTAAATATTTTTCATATGCATCTAAATATTTTTCTGGTTCTTTTTTATAACGCTCTTTAATATCACTTCCTAATTTCTTTATTTTATCTTTATTTATGTTGTGTTCTTTTTCATGTTTAATAATTTCTTGATCTAATATTTTTTTACTATTTTCAATCTTCTCTACATATGCCTTATGTATTTTTAACATTTCTTGGTGAAATTCTAATTCTCCTTTTAATTCGTTAACTTTTTTGGGTGCTAAGCCTTTTTCTTGTAATTGTTGTGATAAATTCGTTATTGTTTTATTTAATTCATTTAATTCTGTATGTGCTTGTTTGTGTTCTTCAGTTATTTTTTTATGGTTTTTATGTAATACTTTATACGCTTGATTTAGTTTAAATATTTCTTCATGAGTTAATATTTCACGATTTAACTCTTCATGATCAATAATGTTTTCCTTTTCTAGTTTATTTATTATCTTATCTAAACGCTTATTACTTTCTGCAATTCTTTTAGTATCTTTAGTAATATTTTTTATAAATTCATTATGCAAATTATTAAGTGCAGCAACTCTTTGTGCGATTTCTTTTTCTTCTTCGGCAAGTTTTCTTGCTCTTTGTGATTTTAGAAATTCTTCTTCTTGAACCCTAGCTTTCTCAATAGATTGTTCTACTTCATAGTGCTTGAGCTTAGTTTCAGCAGTCTCTTTTAGATTGGATATGTCAAAATTCAAGCCATATGAAGCTGCTTCGCTTTGTAAACTACTCAATGCTCCTAGAATTATTTCTATTTGAGAGCGAGAATAAGCATTGTTAAGATGCTCTTTTAAATTATCGAATTTATATTTTAATGTAGCTGTTATATCAGATATGCTCATCATCTTTAATATTAACGCTAAAAAACGTTAACAAAAGTTAATAATTAAGTCAAGAAAATTTTAATAAAAATTAATCTTGTATTTCTAGCCATTGATTTAATAACTCGTCTAGTTTGTTTTGATCATTAATTAGTTGGCTAGTAATGCTGTTATATTTTTGAGGATTATCTAAATATAGATTAACGTCTTCAAGTTCTTTTTCTAAGTGTTTGATGGATATTTCTAGCTTTTCAATATAGTTGGGCAATGTTTCAAGCAAACGCTGATATTTATAAGATAGCTTTTTATTTAGAGGTTCTTTTTGAGCAGTTAGTGGTAGTGGTTTTGAAGCTTTTTTTGCTATAGGAGAGGTAGTAAAATACTGCTTATAATCTTCATAACCTCCTGTTAAATCATGAATTTTACCTTGAGCGAAAACTAAAGTTCTAGTAACTAACCTCTCTAAAAAGTCACGATCATGGCTCACGACTATTAAAGTACCTGAATAATCTGTAAGTATATCTAGTAAAATTTCCAGACTATCCATGTCGAGGTCATTAGTCGGTTCATCTAAAATTAACAGATTGCCAGGGTTCATTAGAATTTTTGCAAGTAATAATCTATTAGCTTCACCGCCTGATAAAATAGCGGTTTTTGCATTAAGTAGTTTAGGATTAAACATGAATTGTTTTAAATAACCGGCAACATGCATGGTTTTACCGTGTGGCAAAAATACTTGATCACCGCCTGTAGGACATAAAGTTTGTTGTAATGTATGATTAGGCTCTAGTTTTTCTCTATGTTGATCAAAATATGAAATATCTAAATTACCGCCATATATAATTTTGCCGCTTTCAGGGGTAAGCTGTTTTGTTAGTAGTTTGATAAAGGTAGATTTGCCTGAGCCATTTGCACCGATTATACCAATTTTCTCGCCGTTTTTTACACGAAAGCTAAAATTATCAATAATTTTAGTATTTTTATAACTAAAAGTAATATTATCTGCTTCAATAATGAATTTACTTTTAGCTATATTTTCGGCAAGCTCTGCCCTAACTCTTTGTGTTGAACTAGCTAGTTTTGCAGTCTGTTCTTGTGTTATTGCTCTTAAAGCTTTCAAATCCGCAAGTCTCTTTTGATTTCGTTTACGTCTAGCAGTAACACCGGCATTTAACCATTCATTTTCTTGAGATAATTTTTTATTTAATTTCCGAAGAGCGGCTTCTTCTTGGTCTATGATAATTGTTTGCCATTCATCAAAAAATTTAAATCCTTTATCGGATTTACGTAAAATTCCTCTATCAAGCCACCAAATTTTATTAGTAACATTTGAGAGGAATGTTCTATCATGACTAACGCAAATAATAGCACCCTTATAAGATTTAACAAATTCTTCTAACCATTCGATTGTTGCAATATCTAGATGGTTAGTTGGTTCATCAAGTAGTAATATTTCCGGCTCTAATATTAAAGCTTTAGCAAGGCTTGCTCTGCTCAGTTGACCGCCTGAATAAGTGGATAAATTATCTGTTCCGTTGATTTGTAATTTTTCTAGAATTATATCGATTTGGTATTTATCTATTTCTTTTGTACTATCTGTTTGTTGTAAGACAAAATCATAAACAGTTAGATGAGTTTTTATAGGAATATCTTGTCTTAAATAACCGGTTGTAACTAAAGGATCTTGAAATAATGCACCGTTATCTAACTCATAATCACCTGATATGACTTTCATTAAGCTTGATTTCCCGCAGCCGTTACGTCCTATAAGACAAATCTTATCGCCTGTGTACAAATAAAGCTCTAAATCAGATAAAATTACTTTATCCGCAAAACTTAAGTTACCGTCTTTAATGTAATAAATTGGGGTCATAGTTGATTATTGGCTAGTTTTTATGTCATTCCTGCGAAAGCAGGAATCTAGAAAAATAACCTTAATATTGGTACAAAATTACATATTTGATAGAATAAACATATAAAAATAAGTTTTTATATGTTTTACTGGATTCCTGCTTTCGCAGGAATGACTTTAAGTTAAAGGTTGGTAAACGAAGTTTAATTTGGAAAAGCACAAGGAGTCCATAAGACGAGGAGCGGAACGTATACTTAATACGTGAGTACAGTGCTTATAGGACTTTGTGCCAATTTTTTAAATTAAACGAGTATACTCTTAATCACTAAACTAGCATTAGTACCACCGAATCCGAACGAGTTGGAAAGCACGTAATCTATCTTAGTTTTCTTAGCTTTCAGTGCAACTAAATCTATATTCACCTCATCCATAGGGGTATCTAAGTTTAAGGTTGGCGGTGCAATCTGGTCTCTAATGGCAAGAGCTGAAAAGATAAACTCAACACTTCCTGCTGCACCAAGCAAATGTCCTATTGATGATTTAGTAGAAGACATTAAAACTTTAGGATTCGCTTCTAAAAATAATTTTTGTACGGCTGCTAATTCTATTCCATCACCAAGTGTAGTAGAAGTACCGTGTGCATTAATATAATCAATCATATCGGGCGTGATAGTTGCATCTAGCATTGCGTCTCTCATCGCTCTATAAGCTCCTCTACCTTCAGGATGTGGAGCTGTCATATGATAGGCGTCACCTGTAGAGCCGTATCCTATAACTTCACCGTAAACTTTAGCCCCTCGATTTAAGGCATGCTCATATTCTTCTAAGACTACAACGCCTGCTCCTTCACCCATAACAAAGCCGCTGCGGTCTTTATCCCAAGGTCTTGAGGCTTTTTTAGGATTATCGTTATATTTAGTACATAATGCTCTAGCAGCAACGAAACCTGCAACTCCGACAGGTGTAACTGGAGCTTCCGCACCGCCTGCTATCATAACATCGGCATAGCCGTGCTTTATCATACGCATAGCATCGCCTATAGCATGTGCCCCTGTAGAGCAAGCTGTTACTGCCGTTTGGTTTGGACCGCTAAAACCGTATTTTATAGAAACAAGACCGGATAAAAGATTAATTAATGAAGCGGGGATAAAGAAAGGACTAACTTTGCCGTTATTTTCTTGATAAAGTTTGATAGAGGTATCTTCGATCATTTTAAGCCCGCCGATTCCTGAACCTAATATCAAGCCAGTTCTATCACGAGATTTTTCATCGTCGGGTAACCAGCCGCTATCTTCAACTGCTTCGGTTGCGGCTGCTACTCCGTAATGGATAAATTTATCCATTTTACTTAGTCTATTAATGTCATCTGCTTGTGTGAAATTTTCAAGTTTAAATCCATCTTTCTCAGAGTTATCTATAAGTCCAGCAATTTTACACGCAAGTTTAGAAGTGTCAAATTCTGTAATAGTTTTTATACCGCTTACTCCATCTACAATGTTTTTCCAAGACGAGTTAACATTAAGCCCAACAGGAGTAACAAGTCCAAGTCCGGTAATAACTACTCTTTTATTTACTCTTTGATTCGACATTTTTAATTATCTATTAGGGATTTGTTATGCAGATTAAGATTGGCGTTCTTTGATATATTGTATAACATCGGATACGGTTTTAATTTTAGTGGCTTCATCATCAGGGATATCAATACCGTATTCAACTTCTATTGCCATCATTAACTCTACGGTATCAAGGCTATCAGCTTTCAAATCTTCTATAAATCTTGAATCCGTAGTTATTATCGATTTATCTTTATTTAGCTTTTCAGCAACCATTTCAATAACTTTCTGTTCGATCTTATCCGTTGTACTCATAATTTTGAACTCCATAAATCATTTAATTTTATATGCTGTATAATAGCGGTTATTCAGCTATTAGACTTTATTTTAACTGTATGAATATTTATTTAAAATATGCATCGCATTTTATCTTTAAAAGAACTTCTAGCACAAAAAATTATTTTATGCTAGCACAAAATAATCTTATTAATTTTTATACCATTAACATACCGCCGTTTACATGTATAGTTTGACCGGTAATATATGATGCCTGATCGCTTGCTAAAAATGCAACTGCGTTTGCCACGTCTTCCGGCATACCGTAAGTGCCTAGCGGAATTTTTTGTACTATAGCTTCTCTTTGTTTTTCATTTAGTTTATCGGTCATATCTGATTTAATAAATCCTGGAGCTACTGTGTTAACCGTAATGCCTCTGGTTGCAACTTCGTAAGAGAGTGATTTGGTCATACCTATTAAACCTGCTTTAGAAGCACAATAATTAGCCTGCCCGGGGTTACCTGAAATTCCTACTATTGAAGAGATGTTAATAATACGTCCATACCTGTTTTGTATCATTTTTTTTATTGCTTCACGATTTAAAATAAAATTTGCTTTTAAATTAATATCAATAACTTTGTCAAAATCTTCATCTTTCATTCTAATTGCTAGCGTATCGCTAGTAATACCGGCATTACATACTAAAATATCTAACTTTGATGCTTTAGATATTAAATTGCTACATTCTTCCTTATCGGCAAGATTACATACTTCTATCGTATAATTATCTTTTACAACCTTTCCAAGGGATTTTAATTTTTCCTCATTACTACCGCTAATAATTACATGGCTTCCGAGTTTGTGCAGTAACCTCGCTATAGCTCCGCCTATGCCTCCTGAAGCTCCCGTAATTAAGGAAGTTTTACCTGTTAAATCAATCATTTTCTTCCTCCGTTTGATCAAGATTTATATTAGTAATTTTTGACGATTTTTCACGTATTATTTTCTCAATTTCGTTGGAAATTTGTGGATGTTCTTTTAAATATTGTTTGACGTTTTCACGCCCTTGACCTATACGTACGTTCTTGTAGGAAAACCAAGAGCCGGATTTCTCAACAATATCAAGCTTAACTCCAAGGTCGATTATCTCGCCTTCTTTTGAAATACCTGAACCGTACATTATATCAAAATCTGCAGTTTTAAATGGAGGAGCTACTTTGTTTTTGACTACTTTTACTTTGGTTTGGCTGCCTATTACTTCTTCTTTGTCTTTAATGGAGCCGATTCTTCTTATATCGATCCTAACAGAAGCATAGAATTTTAAGGCATTACCGCCTGTCGTAGTTTCAGGACTACCGAACATCACACCTATTTTCATTCTGATTTGATTGATGAAAACAGTAATACAATTGGTGCGATTAATTGATGCAGTAAGTTTACGCAAAGCCTGGCTCATTAACCTTGCTTGAGAAGCCATTTGAGCATCACCCATTTCGCCCTCAATCTCTGATTTCGGTACTAAAGCCGCAACACTATCTATTATTATCATATCAATACCGCTGGAGCGAATTAACGTATCGGCAATTTCTAGGGCTTGTTCACCTGTATCGGGCTGTGAAATAATAAGCTCATCAATATTTACGCCTAATTTTTTAGCATAAGCAGGGTCTAATGCATGCTCGGCATCAATAAAAGCACATGTACCACCCTTTTTTTGAGCTTCTGCAATTAAATGCAATGTTAGAGTGGTTTTACCTGAGCTTTCAGGACCAAAAATTTCGATGATTCTACCTTTGGGAACACCGCCGATTCCAAGAGCTATATCTAGCCCAAGTGAGCCGGTCGATACGGCCTCTATATCAACATGCGGACGCTGCCCTAGTTTCATTACCGAACCTTTACCGTAGCTTTTTTCAATTTGTGCGAGTGCTGCGGCAATGGCTCTTTCCTTATCTGTATTTGACATAAATTTCCATATTATAAACTTACCAATTAAAATATAAGCTTGAGAAAGAAAAATCAAATTTTATTTATGTTATTGTGCTTGTAAGATTAAATCTTGACTTCCATAATAGGTGATGCTTAGATGTTAAATTTACTTGTGTTATGGTTAATTGATTTGGACTTGCTTACTATGTTACCAACTGAATTAACCTAGGACTATTAACAAAAGAAATTTTAAAGCTAATTAAATTACTTGTTAACAGTCCCATAGTTCTCGAAAAAGATAGATTTAGTAAAACCCTTATTAAATAACTTATCACATATGGTACCATAATTTCTGCAAACTGAATATATCGCTAAAGATAATTCATCATCTATATCTTATAAATTTAGATGGCATATTTTAATTATTTTAAGCATTTGCTTACTTTTGGTATCGATGGATGCTACAGTCTTGTATGCTGTTATGCCTACTATAATCCTTGATTTAAAACCATCTAATTTATAACAATTATGGATAATCAATGCATATGCATTAATATTATCAGGTCTTCTCATTACCGCAGGTGCATTAGGGGATAGATTTGGTCGTAAAAGATTATTACTTTAGGGGCTTTTAGTTTTTTCCATCGCTTCAATGTGAGTTTATGTATTTGATAGCTCATGGGGATTAGTATTATGTCGTGCTTTACTTGGGTTAGGAGGATCAGTGATGATGCCTTCCACTTTATAATACACATGAACGTATGATCGCAATATCCGTGTGGGGAATAATGGCAACCGTAGGAGCAGCTATAGGACCAGTACTAGGAGGAGTATTGGTTGAGCTTTTAAGTTGGCAATTTGCATTTTTTAATAAAAATGCACCTATTGCATTAGTAATTATTGTTTTTGGTATAGTTTGGATTCCTAAATCATCTAATCCTAGTAATGAACCCATGGGATTGGATAGGAGTATTTCAATCGTTTTTTGGGATGGCAGCTTTAGTTCAAGGCATTAAGATGTTGGCTAAATACGGTATTATGAATCTAGCATCCGGCTGAATGCTATTAATTGGCATTGTGTTACTAATAATATTTACCTTACGTTATGCCAACTTAAAAGTGATGATCCGTTAGTGGATATGCATTTATTCTTAATTAGCAATTTTAGTATAGGAGTAATAGTTTATTTGCTGATTACGTGTGTCTTAGGATCCATAATGTATCTTATGTCCTTATGGTTACAGTTTATCAAAGGGTTAAGTCCTTTGTATGCAGGTCTTTATATGTTGCCTGCAGCAGTTTTTGCTTTAATTGCATCTTTAGTTATGCCATATTTATTCACACGATTTATCGCACGTGTAATAATGTTTAGTAGGCTTATCTTTACTACTATATAATTGATTGTACCTAGTATATTAGACTATAGAGATTTATTATCGAATACTATATTATATATCTTGGATTGCTTGGTATAGGAAGTAGTCTATGCCTCTCTACACCGTAACAGTTATGATGAATGCAGTACCGGCAGAGAGATCTGGAGGTGCAGCAGCATTACAAGAAACAGCATATGAATTAGGTATAGCTGTTATTGTGAGTATTACGTCTTTATATATATAGTAACAATTTAGTAATGCCTCACGGTGTTTCTGTATCAATTGCAGAAATAGCTCATGACTCAATCGGTGAAGGAATAATTATTGCGCAACAACTACCACCTTCATTTGCTCACGAATTAATTAAGGAGGTTAATATTACTTTTATAAATGCATTTAATATAGTAGCTATTATTCTAGGAATAATCATGCTAATATTGGCGGGTGTGATTATGTATGTTCTTCCTCCTTTTAAAGCATCTACCTCTCTACATTAATATGATGAAACTGGTATAGAAACCTTACCGTCTTTTGCTATTTTTGCACTATTTACCATAATGGTTAATAATGATCTTAGTGCTTATTTTTATAGTAGGTAGTTAATAAAATGAGATGATGATATTGTCAAGGTTATAAATCATTACTAAATATTTTTTCTCATTCTGTTAAGCGTTGTTCTATTCTTTCGATATAGCTTTTTGTTATAGGTCTTTCTAGTAAATCTGCTATCTCGGCTCTTAGATTTTTTTATTTTCATTTAAAATAAATTCTATGATGAGTCTTGAGATGGTTTTAGTATTGTGGTCAGACATATTTGTTCCCGATTAATTAAACTTAAACTGCTTAAGTTTCAACCACCGAAGAGAAATAAACTCTTGGTAGTCGGGGGAGTAAGAAAAGCATCAACGATAGCCATAATAACCTTTAGGTTCTAAGCTTAAGCTTTAAACCTTGGACATAACTATTATAACCCCGACCGTGAAGTCGAGGATTACATCAGTTTTGTAAGAAATGTTCTCACTTTTGGCAGAGGTTTCGACACCCCGAAATAGCACTTTGCTACTCTAAGCATCATTTTATATATAACTTTCAAAAAGTCAATTATGGTTTGTTATGGTACTAACAACGTTCTAGGTTTCTATACCTAAGGAGTTATATGGTGATGATACATCGGCTAATAACGGCATTTCGCAATTTTGATAGTCAATCTCTGTGTAACAAGGATTAAATAGCTCAAATATTTCTATAATGCTTTCTTTATATTCTTCAGACTTGGGATTTGCTGTTCGTATAATTGTTATTAAGCGTGCAAAGTTGCTGATAGTCTGAAAACTATCATCACCGCCAAGACTCTTACATATTTCATGCAATATTCCGCTTGAATCATCTAAGTTTATTGCTATAGCGGATGGGGAATTTAATTTTACAATTTCATTATTTAAATTAATTAGTGGTAGTATTGAGAATTCATATTCCTTAATAGATTTTGCTAGTTTTATAATATCATGTAAATTATTTATTTTTATAACTTCATCGAATATAACTGCATTCTGCTTAAAATTTTCATATAGTAGTTCTACAAATGCTAATTCTTTATTCTTCATTACTAAATCTAAATTTTCATTTTTTATATTTCTTCCCTTATACCAATCCCATCCATATTTAATGCAATACCCTAAGATCGTACCTACAGCTAATGTTCCTAATGCTATTCCAGCTATATAAGCACCGCTGCTATATCCACCGTCATTTGTATCATTGTTAGGTCTTTCTGTAGTAGTAGGGTCAGTGTAAGCTTTACCGAGTTGATCTAAAATATTTTTACCTAGTGCTGTAGGAGAGACATTATCTAAAGAGAGACCTAAGTGATTTAGAGTATTTTCAAGAGTATTTATAAACGATTCACGAGGGATTAAAGTTTCTTTATAAGCGTTATAGTTTTGTAAAGCACTCATAGCTTCTTCTTTAGTGCATTCATTTAAACCTAAGAAATCAGCTCCGCTAGTTTCGGTAATATTGCCTTGAGAGAATATATAATCATTCATTACTTTATAAAGTTGACTAAGAATACTAACCGTACCGTTTTGATGAGGTGTTACGGGTTGTTGTAAAAGTATATGAGGATTATTTTCAGCATCGATAAAAACATTATGTATTGGAATATTTAAACCATTGTTGCACTCTTGGTGTAGTATTGAAAAATCATTTGGGGACTCATTGAAAGATTGTTCAATGTTTTTCCAATTACACTGTGTATTATCCACTATATAACCTTTTTTAAAAGCTCCTTCAATAGTACTATATACTGATGAAAATATAGTACTGCTTAATTTATGAATGATGTGGTTTACATTACCCGGTAAACGGCTTACTATTTCATTGCTAAATATAGGCATAACGCATTTAAAATTTATATTTAATATAGATACCATAATGTTACTCCTTTAATTAATGAAACGTGGTTTCTAAAGTATGTTAATGTTTTTGTCAAGATAAAGTTAAAATAAATGAATATATGGAAAGATTTGAGAAAGATGATTGTTATGCTGTAATGTTTCGTTTTTTCGTCATTGCGAGGAGAGACACAGTCTTGACGTGGCAATCATTTTGTACTAGACTTCTTGCATAACCTATCTTATAAAAAGGAATTTACAGGAAACGGATGTGAGTACCGGATTGAAGTACAAATTATCTTTAGAAGGAGGTTATGCAAGAAATCTACTGTTTCATGAGGTTGCCACGCTCCTTACAGTCGCTCGCAATGATGATTTGGTGTCCATGCAATAATACCTTGCGGGGATGACATAGAACGAGCTATACAATATTACTTGCCTATGCAGAAATTTTTAAAGATCTCGCCTAGTATTTCTTCTACGTTGATAACACCCGTAATGGCACCGATGCAGCGTGCCGTCATTCTAATATCTTCAGTTGCTAGAACTAAATCATTATCTAAGCTAAAAGCCGTTAAATGTGAGAGAGCTTGTTGTAAATAGTTACGATGACGCTGATTTGTTATATAAGGAGTTTCGGTAAATCCTGCCATATTTTCGGCAATATTTTCAATATTTTTTAATATACTTGAAAGAGCAATATTATTTTTTACTGAAACTCTTAAGCATTTATATTTATTTTCAATAGAAAAGATTTTACTAGCTTCGATTAAATCGATTTTATTAATTATTGTGATAGTATTTTCATCAATTAAATTAATAATATCTTCATTTATAGAGGAGTCTAATTTTTCGGCATCAAACATTATAATTTTAATATCTGCTGTTTTAGCTGAATTTATAGCTCGTTTTATACCTTCCTGCTCGATAATGTCACTACTTTCTTCTCTTATACCTGCTGTATCCTGTAAAATAATAGGATAGCCGCCAATGTCTAAATGTCCCTCAATTATATCTCTAGTAGTTCCTGCAATATTTGAGACAATCGCTATATCTCTCTGCATTAAGAAGTTTAGTAAGCTAGACTTACCAACGTTTGGCGGACCGATAATTGCAAGCTTAAGACCACTTCGTAGTAATTCTCCTTTTCTGTTATCATTAAGATATTCCGATATTGTATTTACAAGAATTGTATGAGTATTAGTAACTTCATTAAGGACGGTATCAGGTATATCTTCATCCGGGAAATCTATATAAGCTTCAAGCAGAGAGAGAATTTTTAAAAGCTGACTACGCCAATTATTATATAATGCTTCAAGTTTGCCGCTTGCTTGTCTAATTGCTTGCTTATGCTGCATTATAGTTTCGGCATTAATTAAATCGGCTATCCCCTCTGCTGCTGTTAAATCAAGTTTGTTATTTAAAAAAGCTCTTTTGGTAAACTCTCCTGCTTCTGCCAAACGAATACCAGCTATATTTAATAATGCATTTGTCAGCATTATAGATATAGCTTTACTGCCATGCGTGTGAATTTCGACTACGTCTTCCCCGGTAAAGCTACCAGGTGACTTAAAATAAACAACCATAACATTATCGATTAGCTCCTTAGTTTCAGGGACTGTAATTTGTTGATAATACATTAATCTCGATTTAAAGTCCTTTCTACCGGTAAGTAGCTGTAAAACTTCTAAACTTTTAGGACCAGAAATCCTAAAAACTGCTACGCCTGCTTTACCGAATGCAGAGCTTTGTGCAAATATCGTTTCCACTTATTTTCTATGCCTCTTGCTTAAGTTATTTTATATAATATAATAACAACAGAAATAATCATATTATTATTTAAGAAAATCATGACCCCAAAAACAACCTCTTTAAACTTTAGCCGTTTAAATTGTCAAATCCCGAATTATAAAACTAAAATTCTAGAACTTAGCAAGGAACGTGAGTCAAGTTCCATATATATAGATTTTGTTCAAAAGTTTTTAAATTATATTCCGATAGATTATGATTTTGAGAATAGAGCAAAATTATTCCAAAATTTTGCAGATGAAGCCTTTAAGTTTTTTAAGCAAAGGATAGCAAGAGCAAGAAAAATAGCAATAACAAAGGCAGTTATCGAAAATGATCCGGCAATAAATGTCTTGATATTACTTGATAATAAGCCGCATATTGTTGATTTTATCATATGTCTGCTTAAAAACATGAATTTACAAACTAAGTTTTTACTCCATCCGGTAATAAACTGTGTCCGAAATAGTAAAGGAGAATTAGAAAAAATATTAGAAAATTCTGTGTCGGATGAAAAATCAGAATCAATACTACATTTAACCATTTTAGGAAATTTTGACGATAAAACTACTACATTTTTAACCGAGGCTATAAATGAAAGATTAGAAAAGTTAGAGCAAAGCTATAGCCATTTACCGCAATTACGCACAAAATTACAAGATTTATCTAAAAATATAATTGATAATTATAAATTAAATTTTAAAGAGGCTAAAGAATTCTTAAATTGGTTACAAAACGATAATTTGGTTTTATTAGGGACTCTTGATTTTGAAGTAAAATCTTTAAAATTAAGCAATGAAATAGGAGCAGCAAAAATATGGCAAGAAGTAAAAGACGAGATTGATGATATTATAAAATGTTCTGCTAATCCTTTATATCAAAATCAATTAATAATACTCGGTAAAATAAATAGTGCGTCGCTTATCCATTCAGATAATTTAATCGACTATATCTTAGTGAAAAATTTTGACTCTTCGGGTGAATATATTTCGGGAAGTATAATTTTCGGTATATATAATTCAAATATGTATTACCATTCAATAAGTAATATTCCAATCCTACGACAAAAATTTAATTTTGTAATTGAGAAAGCCGGTTTTGCATTATCTGGTTATAATGCCGATAAGTTAAGAATTTTAATGGAGTCGTTACCGAGAGAAGCTTTAATACAAATTGATCAAGGCGATTTATATTGTATGTGTTTACATATGCTCTCAAGTATGATGAGTAAGAAGCTTAAATTATTTATTCAATATGATTGGTCTAGTTCTTTTCTTAATATCATAATTTTTCTGCCACGAGAACGTTTAACGGCTGAAATCCATAATATGATAGATTGTTATTTAGCAGAAAAATTTGGTAGTAAAATTTTATCCAACTATATCACCGAAGTAGCCGGTAATTTTTCTTATCTTTTTGTAACGCTTGAAGCACAAGGGGAACATAAAATAAATTTTGAAGCAGAAATAATACAGCAAGATTTAGATCGTATCTCTACATGTTGGAGTGAAGATTTTTATTTTAAGTTTTCTAAAAAATTCGGCGAGTATCAAGCAGGTATTAATTTAAAGCTTTTTGATAATGTTTTTTCGGCAGATTATCGGCAAAAATTTTCTCCGGAAATAGCTTTAGTAGATATTGAATATCTAACGGAAGCAAGTAAGTCACAAAAATGTATGTTTAATCTAGTGTCTGTAAATGAAACGGAATTTTACTTAAAAATATATAGTCCAAAAGTAAAACTTGCACTTTCTAACATATTGCCGCCAATAGAAAATTTAGGTTTTAAAGCAATTGATGAACAAACTTTTGCAATTAAGGAGGCTCTCGAAATCAAAGAAAGCTGGATATATAATTTTATCTTAACTTCTATTGTACCTGTAAAGGATAATATTACCGAATTAAAAATAAATGTTGAAGAAGCTTTAGACAAAATGGCACTTGGGATGCTTGCTAATGATTCTTTAAGTAAATTAATAGTGCTTGCCGGTTTTAATTGGAAGCAAGTTAAACTCGTCAAAGCTTTAACAAGATATTTACATCAAACGGGATTTAGTTACGGTAAAGGCTATGTACAGTTAACGTTACTTAAACATCCCGAATATACAAAAATGTTGGTAAATCTATTTGATATAAAATTTAATCCTAAACATTCGGATAATAATTGTGACGTAATTAAAGATAAACTAAATAATTACTTAGTAACCGTTGAGATGAGTAGTGAAGATAAAGTACTACGTAATATGCTTGGTATAGTTAATGCTATTACTAGAACAAATTACTATCAACCACATAAACATATTTTTTCATTTAAGTTTGATTCTTCAAAAGTACCGGATTTACCTAAACCTGTTCCGTTTGCCGAAGCATTTGTTTATTCTAGAAATTTTGAAGCTGTGCATTTAAGAGGCGGGCCCGTATCACGCGGAGGGCTTAGATGGTCGGATAGAGCAGAAGATTATAGGCTTGAGGTCCTTGGGCTTATGAAAGCACAAATGACTAAGAATTCTGTTATTGTCCCTGTCGGTTCTAAAGGCGGATTTTATGTTCATTTTACTGAGGAAGGGCTTACTCGTGATGAATATATGGAAAAAGTGGTAGAATGCTATAAGAATTTCCTTAGAGGTTTATTAGACATAACTGATAATATCATTGACGGTAAAGTAGTACATCCAAAAGACGTTATTATTTATGATAAAGAAGATCCTTATTTAGTGGTTGCTGCCGATAAAGGTACAGCCTCATTTTCGGATTATGCTAATAGTGTGGCAAGAGAATATAATTACTGGCTTGATGATGCTTTTGCTTCCGGTGGTTCTGCAGGTTACGATCATAAAAAAATGGCTATTACTTCCAAAGGAGCTTGGATTTCCGTAACTAACCACTTTAAAACTTTAGGGTTAGATGTCCAAAAAGACCCTATTACCGTCGTAGGTATAGGAGATATGTCGGGAGATGTGTTCGGTAACGGTATGCTCAGATCAGAGACTATTAAGTTAGTTGCTGCCTTTAATCATAAACATATATTTATTGATCCTACTCCTGATCCTTTATCAAGTTTTAATGAGCGTTTGCGTTTATTTAATTTAAAGGGGTCTAATTGGTCTGATTATGATTCTAAGCTTATTTCTAAAGGAGGCAAAGTATTTGAACGCAGTAGTAAATTAATAAAATTATCGCCGGAAATTAAAAAATTACTTGATATAAATGATAATGAATTATCACCGGAAGAATTAATTAAAGCTATTTTAAAAGCAGATGTTGATTTATTGTGGAATGGTGGAATAGGCACTTATATCAAAGCTAAAACGGAAAATAATTTAGAAATCGGTGATAAAGCAAATGATAACCTTAGATGTAACGGTGAAGAAATTAGAGCAAAAGTTATAGCAGAAGGCGGTAATGTTGGGGTATCACAGAGAGGTAGAGTTGAATATGCTAAAAAAGGCGGGCGCATAAATGCTGACTTTATTGATAATTCAGCAGGTGTTGATTGCTCCGATCATGAGGTAAATATCAAGATTGCTTTAAGTAGTGCGATAACCTCAGGAAAAATTACTTTAGAAGAACGTAATAAACTTCTAAACGATATGACAAAGCAAGTTGAGGAGTTAGTATTACTTGATAATTATAAGCAAACCGAAGCAATAACAATTATGCAACTATCTCCTACTTTAACTGTTAATATACTTAGTCAATTTATAGATATTTTAGAAGAAGAAAAAGTATTAGAGCGGGAAAATGAATTCTTGCCTAGTGCAGAAGAATTGAATAGCAGAGCTATTAGCGGTGAAGTATTAACTCGTCCTGAGCTTTGCATATTGCTATCATATAGTAAGAGATCTGCTTATCATGAGTTAATTAATTCTACTTTTTCCCATGATAAATATTTTGATGCATATCTTATAGATTATTTTCCTGAAATGATGCAAAAAAAGTTTCGTAATGAAATTTTATCTCATCCACTTAAACATGAGATTATTAAAACTGTTACTATAAATAAAATAATGAATCAGCTTGGAGGACCGCTTATTAGTATTGTAAAGCGTGAGATTGGGGCTCCTCTTTGTGATATAATAAGGTCATATACCATTATTTGTGAAATTTTTGATCTTGATGATATATGGGAAACGATAAGTAAGCTACCTACTAATATTGATTACAATGTAAAAATCGACATGTTTACCGAAATAACGAAATTAATGCGTCGAGGTATTTCGTGGTTTATTAAAAATTTAAAACATCCTATTAATATTAGTGAAACTATAGAAGAGTTTAGAGTTCCTGCACAAAACTTAAGAAAAACGGTAGATACTTTATTAGTCGGAGAAACTAAAATAAGATTTGAAGAAAAATTAAATTATTATACCACTAGCGGGGTAGAGGAATCATTGGCTGCTACTATCGCTACATTTGACAATTTAATTTCAGTATTTGACATTATATATGTAACACAACAGACTTCAGGGAATAATAAAGAGATAGCAAAAGCTTATTTTGTTATAAGTGATATGTTTAGTCTTGATTGGTTACGTAAAGCTTGTGATAAGCAATTGAACGATTCATTTTGGCGTCGCTTAGGTATTCAATCGCTAAAAGATGATTTATATGACAAACAACGTAGATTATTAATAAAAATAATTAATAAATCTAAAACAACTATTGATTTAGATTTATGGATTGATAATTATAATAATAACTTAGTTAGAAATTTGCTTGATTTTATTAAAGAAATTAAAGCTCAAGAAACTATAGACTTAAATATAATTATTTTAGCAAACAAGAAATTTGAAATATTCTTACAAAAACTTGAGTAAATTATGTCGTCAATGCTTAAGCAAATTAGGTTAGATTCAGGTAAAACTTTAAATCAGGTATCTAGTGATTTAAAAATTAGAAAAAAATATTTAGTAGCTTTAGAAGAGGGTGATTTTGATGTTTTACCGGGAGAAGTATACGTAAGAGGTTACTTAAAATTATACTTGGATTATCTTAATGTAAAAGATAGAAATGCAGAGCAGATAGAAGCTACTAAACAGGATGAAACCGAAAAATTATTAAATAATAAAAGAGCTACGGTGATAAATTATAAACGTAAAAAACAATTAGTACTTATATCTATTATAATGTTATCAATTATTATTGTAAGTCATCCATTCATAATTAACGCTTAAACGAAAATGGATAATGAAATATTAGACTGCTTACAGAATGAAGCTAATAAAGAGGCATTTGAAGGAGACACGGAACGCGGCACCGCAGCGTACATAGACGGACGTGAGGATGCGAGTACGGGATCGACGTACAAATTACCTTTAGAAGCAAGTTATGTAAGCAGTCTAAAGAAATTAATGGAAGAAGTAGAACATAAACTCGATGATTTGTTGAGTATGCTTGTAAATAATCAAAATGAAGTTCAAAAATTACAAAACGAAAATAAAGCATTAAAAGATAATTATATAATAATGCTAGATCAAATTAACATTTATATTAATGAACTTGAAGAAATAAAAAAACAGCAAAAATAATTATGTCAATTGTTACGGTAACATTAAATAACAAGAGTTTTCAATTATATTGTAATAATGGAGATGAGGAAGAATTACTATCTTTAGCGAATAAATTGAATGATAAAATAGCGGAAATTAAACTTGGTAGTCCCACAGCCTCTTTTGAGCTATTATTAGTTATGGCATTACTTAATGCACAAGCTGAAATAGCTAGTCTCACAGAAAAACTTAATAAAAATGGTCTTCAAAACAATCATCCCGACGAAGAAAAATTCGCAGAAACCTTAACTACTATAGCAGGTTACCTAGAAAACCTTGCACGTAAAATGGGAAAGTGATATATTAGCTCTTAGCTGCTTGGTTCGTGAGCTTAATATTAACCTAGGACTACCACTAACTTTTAGGACATCGTCCCTGTCTAATACTAATTCAGTTTAGATATATGAAGTCCACCTTTACATAAAGGTCTTTGAAGGATTTTAAGTAACGGCCAAAGCGGTCATGTATACTCGTTTAATTTGAAAAATTGGCTACGTTGTCTTTTGCTGATAATCCTCACGTACTAGTATGTACACTGCGGTTATCAGCTTCAAGACGCCTTGCTCTTTTCCAAATTAAACTTCGTCGTCTACCTACTTTTCGTTTACTCACAGTATACCTTTAAAATGAAACAAACAAAATCACGCAATAAAGTTCTCGGTGCTTTTTTAGGCACTATTATTGAATATTACGACTATAGTTTATATGGTTTTTCAGCGGCAATTATCGCTGATAAATTCTTTTCAGTCAGTACTGATCTATTAACAAAGCTTGTAAATGTTTTTGCCGTTTATGCAGCAGCATATTTATCAAAGCCTATGGGTGCTTATATTTTTGGACGTATAGGGGATATATACGGTCGAAAAAAAGCCTTAAGTTTTACGATTATCGGTATTGTAATCCCTACCTTAATAATAGGTTTATTGCCTGATTATTCCTCGATAGGAGTTTGGAGTACAATAATTTTAATTTTATGTCGCTTCATGCAAGGTATTTTTATTGGAGGGGAATATGACGGTGCAGCGATTTATGTTATTGAACATTTAGGAGCAAAATACCGATTTACTGCCTCGGCAATCACTAGATGTACAGGAGTAATGGGTTTATTATGCGGAATCGGTGCAACTAATTTCTTTAATTCTCATATTTTTCCGGAGTGGAGTTGGCGTATTCCGTTTTTACTAAGTTTACCATTTGCATTAATAACTCTTTATTATCGCCGGAAATTTGATGAAACACCGGAGTTTAAAAAAGCACACTATAGCCAAGATTCTATTGAAAAACTTAGCTCTATAATTAAAAAGCAATGGAAAAATATTGCACGGTTAATATTTTTAGCCGGAGGTTTTGGAGCAACATATCAAATTGCGATCATCTTTATGAAGCAATATTTACCGATCGTATTACCTTCAGTCGGTATTATTATGAGTGCTTTTTCGGTCTTAATAGTAATATGTTTTGCTGTTTGCATGCCGATTGCCGGTTTTATTGCCGATCGCTTAGGAGCTAATTCAGTATTAAAAATCGCATTTATATGTACTATTACAGCAAGTGTATTTTTTGTGATAGCAGTAAAATATCAAATGACTAATTTAGGGCTTGCAGCTAGTTTAATGTTAGCTGCATCAGTTGCACCTTTTAATTCTCTTGCTCATAGTATAGTTATTAAGTCTTTTGTAGTTAAAGAACGCTATCGTGTTATAAGTTTAGGACATAATATCGGCTCAATGTTAATGTCCGGTACTGCTAATTATATTTGTGCAAAGGTAATAAAATCATTTGATTTTAACCTATTCCCGATTTTATATCTTTGCATGTTTGCCGTACTTGCTTATTCTATGACCATATTATTTAACCGTAATAGGTAAAAAATAAATCTTGACGATAACTTTAAATGTTATGAATAAAATTTTTCATAAATCTATAATTGTTATTATCTTATGTATACAAGGAAATATTAGTTTTACCGATGCAAACGGAAGTATATACGTTAGATATTGGTCATTGCAAAGAACGTAAATATAACTATGAAGATCATTTGGAAGAATTGTTGAAGCAAGAAATTTCTTTAGCAATGCAGAAGAATGGTTTAAGAGTTAAGCTATTGTACAACAAAGATATTAGAACACAAAAGCTTGATGATTTAGTATCTCGTTTCCGTAGCTCCTATAATAATACTTATACTGCTTTATATACGCCTTTATTATGGCCTGAAGGAAAAGCTTTCTCAATGACTCAAAATATAGGTGAACCTGTTATAATGTTAGGAGAAAAAACAGGAGCTGATATATTTGTATTGCTTCATTATGTGCAAATGATAAAGACTAATGGAGCTCGTACATGTGACTTTTTAATGAGTGCTTTGGGTTGTTCAGTAAGGAATGTAGATAATATATTTATGTCTATAGGAATAGTAGAAGCAAAAAGTGTTAGAATATTATGGACTAATGCAACGCCCCAAGCACAACCATTTAGTAGCTCTATTTTCTCTTCTCGTGATAAATCAGAAATTGGCAATTTTTATTCAGTAATAAATATGCTTTTATCTCCATTATAAACTGAATTTTGTGTTGTTCAGGGGTGGTTGGTGTGGCTTATTATTCCTCTCTGTCATTCCGTGATTTATTCATGGGATCCAGTAAAACATATAGTATGGGTAGACAAAACACATCTAATTTAAGTGCATAAACTATAAATCATTTTTATCAAATAGGAAAAGTTCATCTATTTCAGGGGTAATCAACTTATTTTCATCAATATTATGTTTTTTCATAGTTTGTCGGAGTTCCAAAGGAACGGCATTAAATGCTTCATCAGCTAATTATAGAAAATATTTAGCGCCTAAGTCCAAATGAGTAAATACGGCTTCTTCAGGATGCATATGCACCGGTTTCATAAACCATATGTTTTTTCCCGATCTCTTTAAAAAGATTATCGTTATAACCCGAATCACCTATAAAACAAATATTTCCTATCTTAGTTTTAATGATCAAAGTTCCCTATAATGCTTTATTTTTATCAAATATTCCTCTAGCCGACAATGCTGTGTCGGTTCTAAATAAAATTCTACATCGCCTTTAATTTCATCTGCTTAGAAACTTTTTGAATTTAGCTGTATTTCTTGTTCTTTATATGACTCTCCCCACCCTAAGGTAACAATTTCTGCATCGGTAATATGTTTTGTGATTATTACGTCATGCATTAGCGGTGTAATAATCTTAGGCTTATCTTGTACCCATAAATCTTTAATTGTTCTGATGTCTAAATGGTCATAGTGATTATGGCTTATTAATATAACATCTATTTTAGGTAAATCGGTAAAATTAATACCGGGTTTTACCACTCTCGTTGGTACTGTAAAAGTAAAAGGACTAACCTGCTCCTACCATACCGGATCGGTTAAGATATTTAAACCGTCTATTTGAATTCAAAAGGTTACATGTCCTACGTAGGCTACTCGTACAGCGTCATCTCGATCGCTTGATACTAATGAATTTTGTGGAACTCGTCTGTAGTCACGTACTAATGTACACTGTGCAGATTCGTCCTTAAATTCATCTTGTCTGAAGCGATCGAGATTTAACTGTGTATTTTTACTGCTAGTTATTTTTTGTGGTGGGATATCAGTGGAAGTAAACGGCAGTGTTGTCGGCCATTTTGGTCGTTTTGAAGTTATTTTCCATTTTAGAATATAAAGTAAGGTTTTAAGTTTTATATTAGGCTCAATATTGAACAACATATTTTTATTTAGATAGACCTTCCTTTCGGTTTATGAGAGCTTTTAACTTGTTCAGCAAAAGATTTTGTCTTTTTATTTGTTGGTTTATGAATAACCTCTCTAGCTTTTTCTCCTATCAACATGGCTTCTTGCAGTATATCTTTTGGTAGTTTAGCTATAGATGCCGATATTTCCGGAGTTTGTTTTATTTCTACCGTTATCTTTTTTTCTTTATTTATATCTCTGCCTATTACTTCATCTAGTGGAACATTTTTATAATCTGCAAGAGCAACAATTGCTCCCATATCAGGCATTTTTGTACGACCATCTAGAAAATTTTTCCACGCTGTTTCATGAGTACCTGTTTTTTCACTTAACTTATACGGGGTTATATTGTCTGTTTCTAATATATTCAGTACAAATTTTTTAAAATTATTTCTAATTTCTTCTGGATCATCTTTATTTGTTTCTGATATATCGTTAATCCGATTAAATAGTTCTTTTGACCTTATATCTTCGCTCATTATTTTTTCCTGTAAAATTTACTCCTAAAAATTGAGAGTTCAAATAACTTCATAGATAGTCTCTTGGACTTATTTATTAATATATAACTAATAAATAGTAAATAGAAGATAATTATAATGAAAATAATAAATTTAAGCTATTGAATTAAGTATTTAGGTCTTATATATGAAATTTAAATTAATCTATTTTAACTTTTTTTGTCACAAATTATAAAATTTTTTGTAGTATGAGCCATGTCTGTTCCACTTCTTTTTCTATAAATTAAATTTCAGATGCAGAATCTAAGATATTTTAAAAAGATTATATAAATTAAAAATTGTTTTTTCTGCATCTTGATCATTTATGAATAAGGTAATTTTAACTGCTGATAATTGTATCATGTGAACATTTATATTATCGTTCGTTAACTTTGATAATATCGTTTCAAGTAATTTACAATCATTTTTAATCCCATAACCAATAAGAGAGATTGTAGCAATTTCGGTATCAAAAGTGAAATCTTGTATCTGCTTATCATCTTTTAAATTAGTCAGTAAAGCTTGTAAATTATTTTTATCGGTTAAATTTGTAATAAAACTATATTCTTCATTATTTTTTATTTCTTGCATAAACTCAATATGATTATTATTTTGTGTAATCATATTTGCAACTTGCAAAAAACTTAAAGACATGCTCTTTACAGATATTTTTAATAAATTTTTATTAGAAGTAATGCTGTTAATAATCCCATTCTCCATATTTTTATCCTTTGAAGTGATTAACGTACCTTCTGTATCCTGTGAAAATGTTGACAGAACACGCATATCTATTTTATACCGCATTACTAACTCTCCGGCTCTAGGGTGTAGTACTTTTGCTCCACTTGATGCTAGTTCTAACATTTCTAAAAAATCTATTTCTTTTATCTTCTTGGCATTTGGAATAATTCTTGGATCAGCAGTAAATATTCCCTCTACATCGGTATAAATATCACATCTATCGGCTTTCATAGCTGCAGCGATTAAGGCGGCAGTAGTATCAGAGCCTCCTCTGCCCAAAGTAGTTAACCTATGGGATTTGTTAATTCCTTGAAAACCGGCTATTATAGGGATGGTATTTAACTGTAAATATTTTTCTAGTAAATCTGTAGTAATTGATTCTACTAAAGCTTTACTATGATTATTATCGGTGAGCATCGGTAATTGCCAAGCTAGAAATGATCGCGCCTTTATGTCTTCTTCTTGAAGAGCGAGCGCTAGTAATGAAGCAGTGACTATTTCACCGCTAGAAAGTGCTACATCATATTCTGCAAATTGAGAAATGTTATTAAGGCTTGATACTTCATTACACAATGTGACAAGTTGATTAGTAACACCTGCCATAGCCGAAACTACTACAATTACTTGGTTATTTTTAGCTATTTCGGTTTTTATGATAGGAACGATTTTTTTTATTCTATCAATATTTGCAACGGAAGTGCCACCGAACTTTTGAATTATTAAGGCCATAAGTAAAGAAAGCCTAATATACTATTATGTTATATAATTAATTTCCGCCTGTCGTCATCTAGCGCACTTACAGACATTATTGTGTGGAACGGTTTTCAATTGTCATCTCGCGATTGATCACGGGATCCAGCTTAAAATACTAATAATATTAGTACTTTAAATTATTTTTATGGACCCTTTAGTCAAGCCACGGGGTGACCAAGTGGATTTTACCAATCAACGTAACAATGCCATAAAAAGCATTTTTCGTTCCACGTAACACTAGTAGATCAAACCGCAATACTTAAGTACTTGCAATTTCTTTAACATTCACGATTTTATGATTTCGCTTAGTTAAAAATTCTACTCTACCTTCTATCAAAGCAAATATTGTATGATCTTTGCCAAGCCCTACATTCATTCCAGGATGAATTTTTGTGCCGCGTTGTCTAACTATAATATTACCGGGTATTACATATTGTCCATCGGCTTTTTTAACTCCTAGCCTTCGACCGGCCGAGTCTCTTCCGTTTCTAGAACTACCACCGGCTTTTTTGGTTGCCATTTTATAATTCCTTTTAAGTTATTATTATTGTTTGGTAATATCTAATATTTTTAATTCCGTCAATTCTTGACGATGACCGGCTTTACGACGATAATTTTTTCTACGCTTTTTCTTAAAGACTATAATTTTATTATCTTTAAGTTGGTTAGTAATTTCAGCCGTAACGACAGCCCCTTTAACTATTGGAGTCCCAATAAAAGAAGGCTTTGAGTATTCGCCAATCATTAAAATTTGATCAAACTGAATTTTAGAGCCAAGTTCTCCATCAATTTTTTCGACTTTAATAATACTATTTCTGTCTACTTTATATTGTTTTCCACCTGCTTTTATAACTGCGAACATGAAAACTATCTCTTTAAAAATTTATAAATATTTATCGTATCATATTATTATATTAGAAATTAGTCAATGATCTTTTTTTATAGCAAATCTATTGTCGAATATCTATTAACACAAATATAATTGCGTATTGAGTTACCGCAGCAAATATTGCGGCTAGCAAATCATCAAGCATAACGCCGATACTGCCCTTAATATTTTGGTCCAACCAATTAATAGGCCAGGGCTTTACTATATCAAAAAATCGGAATAGACAAAAAGGTAATACGAAAAGTAATATAATATTTATTGTGAGCGGACTAAAATATTTAATTAAATACGATTCATTAGCAAATAAAGCAGAAAAAAATACTAAAACAATAGTTAGCATTTGCCCTACTACTTCATCAATGACCACTTCTTTAGGGTCTTCTGAATTTGTATAATTTAAATATATTTTAGTAAAATAAGTGCCGAGTATTAAGAGTATCAAACATAGGCTAAAGCTTATAATAAATATACTGACAAGTTGAGCTTCACCGAGAGTAAGACTTAAGAAAGGAATGATTATTTTGTTATTAACAATAAAATATATTAAGAAATAAGTTAGAGGGAAAGCAGCAATCGATCCAAAAGTGCCTGGGCAGTATTTTATTTTCCCGATATAAAAAAAAGTAGCAACAAATTCTGAAAATTGTTTTTTAGTAAACATTTCTTTAATTATTTTATCCTAGATTAGAGCTATAATATCTTATATAATTAAATTTTAACTTATACAGCAAAAAAAATATCATGGGAATGAGCTTTAGCCATTTATTAATAGTTTTATTAATTATTTTTGTATTATTCGGTGCCGGCAAATTACCGCAAGTCATGTCCGATCTTGCTAAGGGTCTTAAAGCGTTTAAAGACGGCATGAAAGACGACGGTAGTGATAATGATAAAAATAAATAATTAATCTTTAGTGTCCCTTTGTCATCCTGTGGCTTGACCCGCCTTGTTGCATGGCTTGAAAAACCTACTCAATGTTCATTCCCGCTTCCGCGGGAATGACATCCTGAACATTCGTACAACACATGGTCAGGTCACTGAGTGACCAAGATACAACAACGCCCTAATTTTCTGAAACAGTAGAATATATCCCATTCTTTTTCCTAATAATATCATATCGTCTCTGAGCTACTCCATCGATAAAATAAATATTACCGGATAAACCTATATAAGGTTGTCTACTGTTCATTCTATTTAAAAACCTTTCAGATGCAAATTCATTGCCTATATAGTTTGCAGTCATACGTCCTAAATCATAAGAAAGAAGATGCATGAAGCCTATATGGTTAATACCTAAGTCTTTTGCCCTATCCGGAACGTTGCTATTGAGTAAATTTAAAGAGCCGGTAAAGCTAATATCGATATTTTCAGGGTAATCGATATCAATACGATGATCACCGATTAAAATAGCCTTTTTATCTAAATTATATTTACGAATACTATCAGCGAGTAGGTTTAAATTTTTTGGATCGTCTGATAGATAAATAACCGGTTTTGTCGTGTCGCTACGTTCATTTATAATATCGGTATTGTCTGAAATATTTCTTGCAGCTTTTGCTATAGATTCAGGATTATCCTCATAAAATTCAGTGCTTGATAATGATGCATTGTTCTGAATCAATATATTTTGCATTACTTGACTAATAGTTTGCGAATGCTTCCCTTTAGGTAATAATGCCATAAAATCTTTATGGTTGTTACTTGCGTAATAATTAATGATACGTATCAGTTGTTTTAAAGGTGCATGACCGAATACAAATAATTTATCTTCTGCAAGAGCCGGATTATTTGACATAGTTATTATAATAATATCATTTGCCTTTGCTTTTTCGGCTATTAGAGAGGTAAAGTTAGAATATAGAGGACCTAAAATAATTTTAGTTTTACGTGCTACTATTTTATCCATAGCGGCTAAAACGTTTTTTTCGTCTGAACCATCGTAAGAAGTAACATGTATGTAAGATTTGATTCCGTCGTTAAGTCCCATTTTAATTAAATCTTTATATTGTTTCCCGACAATACTATCAGGACCCTGATTTGGCATTAAAATTGCAATCTCAATTTCTGTTTGTTCTTTTTTAGGAAAACTTATAGGTTCTTCTTTAGGAGTTTGACAGGACGTTAAATATATCAAGCAAAAAAATGATAGAACGATTCGTAGTTTATGTTTTATACTAGCCATAATGTTACTTAAAATTAAAAAACTATGATTAGATATCTTTCCAAACCGGGATTATATATTGTTTCAACACCGATCGGTAATTTTGAAGATATAACGCTTCGTGCTATATCGACTTTAAAAAATTCGGATGTTATCTTATGCGAGGATACTAGAATATCACAAAAATTGCTAGCAAAACATGATATTCATACAAAATTACAAATTTATAATGATCATAGTGACGAGAAAGATAGAGAAAATATCATAAGTTTAATAAAATCGGGCAATATAATAAGCTTAATTTCTGATGCAGGGACTCCTTTAATTTCCGATCCCGGCTATAAGTTAGTGAGAGGTATACGCAATCTTAATTGTCATATAGACGTAGTACCGGGAGTATCTGCACCGGTTACTGCTCTAACTTTATCGGCTCTTCCTACTGATCGATTTTTATTTCACGGGTTTTTACCTAAAACTATAGAAAGTAAGAAAAAGATTTTTTCTGAACTAGTAAATCTTAAGGCTACTTTGATTTTTTTTGAAACGGCTCCTCGTTTGATAAATACTTTATCGGTAGCTAAGGAAATACTAGGAAACCGAGAAATATGTGTAGCTCGTGAGTTAACTAAACTGTATCAAGAAATAAAAACAGGGGATATAGATGAAATAATAGAGTTCTATCAAAATAATATTTTAAAAGGTGAGATAGTATTGTTGATTTCAGGAAATATACAGGAACAAAACCAACATAAAAATTTAGAAAAATTTATAGAACTTTGCTTAAGTAAAAACTTAAGTAGCAAAACTACTACCGAACTTGTTTATGACAAATTCAAAGATGTTTATAGTAAAAAAGAGATATATAGATTGGTGAATAAGCACAAGATTTAATATAAATTTATAGTAGAATATTTACCTCAGAATATGCTAAAATAAAGAGAAGATCACATTCAGTAACATAATAATATGTTAAAAGTTAATCCGAGAGTAGATTTAGCATTTAAAAAAATCTTCGGAGTAGAAGAGAAATAAAGATTTATTGATATCGCTTATTAATTCGATAGTAAGTGAGAAAGATCAGATTGTAGAAGTAACATTACTTAATCCGTATAATCCAAAGAATTTTAAAGCCGATAAACTATCTATACTTGATATAAAAGCTAAAAGTAAAAGCAGTAAAAGGTATAAATCGCAATCCAAGTAACCGATGAAGTGGATTACGATAAAGGAGCTTTGTATTACTGGGCGAAACTGTATACGGAGCAACTGAAAGAGGGATCAGATTATGTGGCATTAAATAAAACAATAGGGATACACATACTTAACTTTACCAGTATTACAGATACAGATGAATATCATAATTCCTTTCAGTTAAAGGAAATAAAAAGTGGTTTAGTATATTTTAAAGATATAGAGTTACATACTATAGAGATTAATAAATTTGCTAAGCATCCTAAGGAGGAGTTATCTGATGTCGTCAAGAAAGTTAAAAATGCTTTAGATATATGGCTAGCATTTTTAACACGTAATGATTTATTAAATAAAGATAATTTACCGAAAGAATTGGATAATGATGTATTGAAAAAAGCATTAACCGTGCTTGAGGTAATAAATTTAAATGATGCAGAAAGAGAGGAATATGAAAATCGTTTAGAATTGCTTAGAATTGAAACTAGTGCTTTTAAAAAGATGAAAGATGAAGGAAGAGCTGAAGGCGAAGCTAGAAGAAATATTGAAATAGCAAAAGAAATGCTAATTGATAAAGAGCCTCTAGAAACAATAATTAAATATACTAAACTTTCAAAAGAAGAAATAGAAAAGCTAAAAGCAGAAATCGATAAGGCAGAAAAATAAAAAGTCGTCTGCGATATATACTCCGAGTAAATGAAGAATCGGCAGACGACCCATTATAAAAAATAGTATATTTAGTTAGCTGAGCTGTGAGGACAGCCGCAACCTTTTTGAGGCTTATTGCTTTCTGCCGAATCTTTAAGTTTTTTACCGGCTGCCTGCATATCTTGACCTGCACCTTGCATTGTATTACAAGCACTTGTTAAGAAAGCTACAGCTACTAATATAGAAGTTATAAGTGCTGAACGCATAAATTTTACCTTTATCAAATTGAGCTTAAATATTATGAAGTAAGCAAAAAATTGTCAACTTGAAAATATATTAAAATTTAAAGTATTTGTACACATCACTTAGCCGTATCTTTATAATCACATAAGATATTGTGTTGATAAAATATTAATTTTTAGTATTGCTTTAAGAATTAATATTTAAAAGATTTATAAAATGAAAGAAAAATCAATGATCAATTGAAAGAAGCACTATCTTTTATGAAAGACGGTGTCTTAGATTGTACAAATTTAGAGGGAATAAGCTTACAAGAGATTTTTAATTTTCTTCAAAATTTATATAGTAAAGGATAAAATTATCGCTCTTGATATATCAACTTATGAACATTGGAAAGAAGTAAATGATTTTATTTTGCAATTAAATGATAATTCATCTTTTAAGCCCCAAACTATAGAAATTTATACCTGCTATAGATATATGGAAGATATTTTGAATTTAAGATTAAAAACAGGCATAAATATTACTAATCATATTGATGTTAATATGACAGATCGTGGAAAAGAGGATTTATTAAAAAAATTCTTAGAGAGATTTAAAAAAAATAATTTTACTAAAGATGAAGAACAGTTAAGTCAATTTATAAAAGCTGTATGTAAAGAAGATAAAACCCCGGATGGAATCGAAATGCAATATGGGTGAGCTTTACGGCTTGGTTCTAAGTATAATTTCAGTAAAATAGATAAAATATTCTGATTTACAGGGTATTTTTAAAAAGTTACAAGAGACACAAATACAAAAAGTAAATTCAGAAATTCATCATTATAAACAGGAAGCTGATTTACATTTTTATATGGTAAAAGTCAACGGAGCGAATATGTCTGCTTGGCAAGATTTTTTGGGTAAGCAGAGTAGCTTTCAAAGTTCTTATCAAGGTAATGATCTGGTGATAAAAAGTTTTAAGGGGAAGTATGCCTTTTCCGCTAGCTTAGATTATCATGATCAAGGCTTAACCTATGTATTATGTAGCCTTTGTTTCCAATAAAATATGATTCGCGTGATATTTCATCTATAGAGATGTTTATAACCATGCTGACTTCTCAAAATGCAAGCTTTATTTCGCATTCTGGTATAGCAAGACTTCCAATATATCAAGAAAAACCTTTTATTATAAAACATAAAAATCTTGTAGTTAAACTTCATAGTTTTATTGCCGCCTGTGCCAAAGATATTTATTCTAATAAAAAAGCATATATGATTACTGTACCGGTAAAAGAAATGACACAAATAATTCTTAAAGAATATGAGAAAAAAGGAGTTTTAGATAAAATATATATAGGACATCAGCAAGAAAATTTAGATAATAAACAAACCCCTATAAAACTTATTGAGGATAATGACTAAACTTTATTTAGTCTTTATGATAAAAACGGTAATATATTACATGAATTAACTAGTGCACAAATTGAAGGAGAATTCGCTTGGTTTTGCAAACATCCGTATCTATGCAGGGGGCAAGGTAAAAGGTGCATCGTTCGTTACTTGTCATTTAGAAACATTAGCAACACTTGATCCTAAACCTAATTCTATAGAACATGAATATTATTCAGAAATAATTGGTAATTTATAAGATTTACTATAACTCATTATTTAAGGTTAAAATAATAATCGCAATACTCTTTAATAGGGCAGATGTCGCAATCGGGTTTTCTAGCTTTGCATATATATCTGCCGTGCAGAATTAGCCAGTGATGGGCATGCGTTAGCCATTTTTTATCGATAATCTGCAGTAGCTCTTTTTCTACTATTTCAGGAGTACCGCCTTTAGCAAGCCCGATTCTGTTGGCTACTCTAAAGACATGCGTATCAACTGCCATTGTAGGCATGCCGAATAAGCAATTTAGTACAACATTAGCAGTTTTTCTGCCAACGCCCGGTAGTTTAATTAATGCCTTAAAATCATTCGGTACTGAAGCTTGATAATTGCTTATCAATATTTTACATAATGCGATAATATTTTTTGCTTTGCTGTTAAATAGTCCTATAGATTTTATATATTTTTTAAGTCCTTCTTCGCCGAGTGCTAAAATTTTTTCTGGTGTATCATAAGTTTTAAATAAAGATTTAGTTGCTAAATTTACTGATATATCGGTGGCTTGAGCAGATAATATTACCGCTACTAATAAGGTAAAATCATTCTTATATATTAATTCGGTTTTCGGATTTGGATTATTCTTGCTAAAAATCTCAAAAATTTTATTCACTATTTGTGCTTGCATATATTGCTATAGAAAGTGTATTTTAGAAGATAAATTATTGAGTCTTAAAATGCTAGAAAATAAAAATTTTAAATTTATAGAAAATGAGATAAAAAATAATAAAGTAGTATTGTTCATGAAAGGTATTAAAAAGTCGCCTGCATGCGGGTTTTCAGGAACCGTAGTAGCTATTTTGAATAAATTAGGTGTAGAATTTCGTGATATTAATGTACTTTTTGATGCTGAATTACGTGAAGATTTAAAAAAATTTAGCGACTGGCCGACATTCCCACAATTATACATTAACGGAGAATTAGTCGGCGGGTGTGATATTGCTAGAGAGTTATATCAAAGTGGAGAACTTGAGAAGATGTTGAAAGCGTATACTCGGTGAATTTCAAAAATTGGCGTATTCGTCTAGTAAGTGCTGCGGTGTTCACGTATTCAGTATACGTTCCGCTCCTCGCCTTGCAGACTCCTTGCTCTTTTTGAAATTGACCTTCACTACTACTCAACCTTAATATTTTAAGTACATAAACATATAAAAACATGAGCAAATATTTAGAATACCCCGAAGTAGAAAGTAAAGAGCAGCCGCCGAAGAAGCTAGTAGTATTACTGCACGGTGTCGGCTCGGACGGACATGATTTAATAGGACTTGTGCCTTATATCAAAAATTATTTACCCAATTGTCATTTTATTTCCCCGCATGGTATTGAGGCTTATGATATGATGCCTTATGGTAGACAATGGTTTAGTTTGCAAGACCGCAGCCCGCATATTATGGCAAAGCTAATTGCAAATAATATTTCTAAGGTTGAAGATATAATAAAGCAAAAGCAGGACGAGTTAAATCTAACCAATAAAGATACTATCATTATTGGCTTTTCTCAAGGTACGATGATAGGATTATATTTAACGCTAGTTCAAAAAGAGCCGTTTTTCTGTACTATAGGTTTTGCGGGTGCATTAATTCCACCTATGGAAGTTAATAATAAGCTTACTCCTATATGCTTGATTCATGGGGAATTAGATGAGGTGGTCGGTGTTAGCGAGATGTATAATGCTTCAAACTATTTATCTAAGCTGCATATAGAGCATAGCGGACATAAATTAACGTCTCTTGCTCATTCAATAGATGGACGGGGGCTTGAGATTGCGATTAATTTTATAAATAACCGTCATTGCGAGCAGCCGTAGGCTGCGTGGCAATCTCAGGATTTTGGTATGAGATTGCTTCGTCAAAATTTTCAATTTTTCCTCGCAATGATGATTAGATATCCACACAACAAAACCAAAAAAATATGAGGATGAATGAATATTTTTAATAATAATTTACACGAAACGGATAAAGAGATTAATGAAATAATAAAACATGAAAAGCTACGTCAAAGTAGTGTAATCGAGCTTATTGCATCAGAAAATTTCGTAAGTCCTGCTGTGCTTGAAGCTCAAGGGGCGCTTCTGACTAACAAATATGCCGAAGGATACCCAAGTAAGCGATTCTATAACGGTTGCGAGGAAGTAGATAAAGCTGAAAATTTAGCTATAGAACGAGTAAAAAAACTCTTTAACTGCAAATATGCAAATGTCCAACCTCATTCAGGATCACAAGCAAATCAGGCTGTATATCTTGCTTTATTACAGCCGGGTGATACGGTTCTTGGTATGTCCTTAGATAGCGGCGGGCATCTAACTCACGGTGCAGCGCCTAATATGTCTGGTAAATGGTTTAACGCCGTTTCTTATAGCGTAAATAAAGAGACTTATTTAATCGATTATGATGAGATTGAACGCTTAGCGGATTTGCATAAACCAAAATTACTTATAGCCGGTTTTTCTGCTTATCCTCGTAATATTGATTTTGCAAAATTTAGAGAAATCGTGGATAAAGTAGGAGCTTACTTTATGGCAGATATTGCTCATATTGCAGGACTTGTTGCCACAGGTGAGCATCAAAGCCCTATTCCTTATGCTCACGCTGTTACCTCTACTACTCATAAAACACTTAGAGGTCCAAGAGGTGGTTTAATTTTATCTAACGATGAAGAGATAGGTCACAAAATAAATTCTGCATTATTTCCAGGACTACAAGGTGGTCCGTTAATGCATATAATAGCTGCAAAAGCCGTAGCTTTTTTAGAAAATTTGCAGCCTGAATATAAAAGTTATATTCAGCAGGTAATAAGTAACGCTAAAGCTTTAGCAAGTAGCTTGCAAGAAAGAGGATATGATATATTAACAGGTGGTACCGATAATCATATTGTTTTAGTGGATTTGCGTAAAGACGGAATCACTGGTAAGCTTGCCGCAAATTCTTTGGATAGAGCAGGGATTACGTGTAATAAGAATGCTATCCCGTTTGATGAAACTTCGCCTTTTATCACTTCAGGCATTCGCCTTGGTACTCCCGCATGTACTACTAGAGGCTTTAAAGAAAAGGATTTTGTATTAGTCGGTCATATGGTAGCAGATATTTTAGACGGCTTAAAAAATAATGAAGATAATAGCGCTCTTGAGCAGCAAGTATTAAATGAAGTGACAAAATTAATTGAATTATTTCCGTTTTATGGCTAATTTAAATAAACGACCTGATTGGATAAAAGTAAAAGCTCCTAATTCTACAGAGTACTATAATACAAAAGATTTAATAAAGAATCTGAGATTAAATACTGTGTGCGAGGAAGCTGCTTGTCCTAATATTGGTGAGTGCTGGTCAAAAAAACATACAACTGTGATGATTTTAGGTTCGGTTTGTACTAGAGCTTGTAGGTTTTGTAACGTTAAAACGGGTAGACCGGATTTACTTGATCCGTATGAACCGCAAAGGTTAGCGGAGGCGGTACAAAAGCTAAATCTTAAGCATGTAGTAATTACTTCCGTCGATCGTGATGATCTTGAGGATGGCGGAGCGTCACATTTTGCGGAGTGTATTAGCGAAATCCGAAAATCATCGCCAAATACTACTATTGAGATTCTAACACCCGATTTTTTAAGAAAAGAAGGAGCAGCTGAAATAATAGCAAACGCAAAACCTGACGTTTTTAACCATAATGTCGAAACAGTACCGTCTTTATACAAAACGATTAGACCGGGGGCTAGATATTATAATTCTTTAAGCTTACTTCATAATATTAAAAAATTATCTCCTGAAATTTTTACAAAATCCGGTATGATGGTAGGACTTGGGGAAGAAATAAATGAAGTAGTACAGGTTATAGATGATTTAAGAGAAGCAAAGGTTGATTTCCTAACTATCGGGCAGTATCTGCAGCCTACCAAAAATCATGCTGAGGTCGCAAAATATGTTACGCCGGAAGAGTTTAAATATCTAGAGCGACTAGCAAAAACAAAAGGATTCTTGATGGTTTCGGCAAGCCCGCTAACCCGTTCTTCATACCATGCCGATGAGGATTTTCAAAAATTAAAAGAGAATTACCAACAAAAACTGGTGTCTTAAAATATCATGCTTATTGCCTGTGTGGTCAGTTTTCATAGCTATTATCTTTGTTTACTAAAGTAAATAATCCTTATGTTGATTAATTTATATATATGATATCATATGTGTAACACACGTGTATACGAGTATTTTATGCAGAAGAAATTGACAATTACTATAGATGAAGCGGTTTATTATAGGCTTTATTCTGTAATAGGTGAACATAAAATTAGCAAATTTATTGAGCAACTTGTGTAAAACCTTATGTAATTAATGGGAAGCTTGGAGCCGCTTACAAAGCCATGGCTCAAGATACAAAAGCTGAGGAGAAGGCCAATGAGTGGGTAGAAGGGTTAATAGAACGCGATTTTTATGAAAAGAGCTGAGGTATGGTGGTCGACTTGAATCCTTTGTTAGGTGGAAAGTCGCTAAGGTAAGACCGGCAATAATGACTCAAATGCTTCATTAAATCGTGTACAAGTAATACCTTTAACTAGTAACATCGATCAATGCTATCCTTGTGAAGCCTACGTAATGATAGGTAGCAAAAAAGGTAAAGCCATGACTGATCGAATAATGACAGTAAGCAAATTAAGATTAAAATCTAAAATTAACGTTATCTCTAATGAAGATATACAGCTTTTAAAATATGCTCTTAAGTTACAGCTAAGTCTATAACGACTATTTATTCAATATTTGGTACAATGATAAACGTAGAAATTGTAAGACACTACAACAAATGGCGTGAGCATAAGCAGATAAATAAGAGTTTAATCAAAAAAATAACTCAAAATATTTTATTGCGGTTTGATAATTTTAGTAAAATAAAACAATTTGAATTATCAATTTTACTAACAAATGCTGCAGAAATATTGATCTTAAACAAACAATTTCGTAATATAGAAAAAGCTACTAACGTTCTTTCTTTTCCAAGCAACGAATTAAATTGGCAGGATTTATATTCTAAACTTGAATTTTTAGGTGACTCTGATTATATGCATTTAGGTGATATAGCATTTTGTTATGAGGTAATATATAATGAATCGTGCGAGCAGCACAAAACTTTTGAGAATCATTTTATTCATCTTTTAATACATAGTATTTTACACTTAATTGGTTTTGATCATCAAAATGACACAGAAGCAAATATTATGGAAAATCTAGAAATTGAAATATTATCATATTTCGGTATTTTCCCCCCTTATTAACTAAATAAAAAAATTTATGTTAAAATCTTCAAAAAAAGAAGATTCTAGTAAAAAAAATCAAAATAATAAGTTAATTTTTACTGTACGAAAATTATTCTCTCCGATAAAAAATTTTTTTAGAAAAACAAAAACGCCCGATAATTTTTTTGGTGTCATAAAACGCCTTAAAATTAATAGCCAAAAAATGACTTTAGACGAGCGTAATATTTTAGCTAATTTATTGGAGCTAGAAGATAAAACTATTGAAGATATAATGGTACCGCGTTCCGATATTGCGGCAATAAAATTAACTACGAATCTAGAAGAATTAAGTGAGTCTATTAAGTTAGAAGTCCCACATACACGAACTCTTATATATGATGGTACTTTGGATAATGTAGTAGGGTTCATTCATATCAAGGATTTATTTAAAGCATTGGCTACAAAGCAAAACGGTCGTTTAAAAAAGCTTATACGTAAGCATATAATTGCAGCTCCTTCTATGAAATTATTAGATTTGCTAGCAAAAATGCGTCGTGAGAGAACACATATTGCAATAGTTGTTGATGAGTATGGCGGTACTGACGGTTTAGTTACTATTGAAGATCTTATAGAAGAAATAGTAGGACGAATAGATGATGAGCATGATCAGCAATTAGATAGCGATAATTTCAAGGTTATTAATAACTCAACAATTATTTCAAATGCACGTGTTGAAGTAGAAGTGCTAGAAGAAATAATAGGAGAAAAGCTACACAATGATTATGATGAGTTTGATACGATAGGTGGATTAGTATTGACTAGAGTCAGTAGTGTTCCGGCTATCGGTACTAGAATAGATATTTCAGAAAATATTGAAATTGAAGTTACGGACGCAACTCCTCGTTCTTTAAAACAAGTCAAAATTAGACTAAAAAACGGTTTGAATGGTCAATGAATACGAATTGAGAGTCGGTGTGTCCTCTAAATTCGTTAAAAATATTTTATTATTATATTGCAGCTTGTGCTTCATTTCCTATCATCGGACTTTCTTGCGAAGTTGCGTCTGTATAATGCTCATATGCTAGCATTGCTCCCATTGTGGCTACTATATCGGCACCACATTTGAGAAGAAAAGCCGGAGATTTAAGTAAATCACCTGCTATCACATAAATTCCAACAGCACATGCTCTTACTACTGCAAGCTTACCATACCAAGGGGTTGGTATCATCACTTCTAAATAATTCGACTATTTTGTTAAGCATAAAAATAAACCTAATTAGTTAATATTAAATTTTAGTTATGCGATATATAACTAAACATTAACTAATTGTCAATGATAATTACCATGAAACATGGACAATATAATTTCATTTGACTTAGCAGAGAAATTTGAGTTAAATATCAAAGCCCTATACATAAAAAATTATCATTATGAATGAATTACATATTAAACTACAAAATTACAGTAGTACATATCCTGAAGAAATTGTTACAAAAACAAAAATGCTTGAATTTTTAAATGAATATGCAAACCCTTTTAGCTGCGATTTACAAATAGGACATTTCACTGCTTCGGCTTTTTTACTTAATAATGATAAAACTAAATTTTTATTGATGCACCATAAAAAGCTTGATAAGTGGCTTCAACCAGGCGGTCATTGTGATGGAGATAGTAATATATTAAATGTAGCGGTTAAAGAAGCTATAGAAGAATCCGGAATCAATGAAATCAAAACGATAAATAAGGAGATTTTTGATATAGACATCCATTATATTCCGCGAACTCATAAGGAGCCTGCTCATTATCACTATGATGTACGATTTTTACTAAAAACAGTAAATAATGATAATTTTATAAAAAATAACGAATCAAATGAACTTAAATGGTTTAACTTTTCTGATGATTCAAAATTAGATATTGAGCTAGAACGTTCCGTTACTAGAATGATAGAAAAGTTTATGACAATTAACCATCCTGCTTGTTAAATATAAATTATTGCCCTATAATAAATATCCAGATTCAATTAATAAGAACAGATATCCGAACTCTCTAGCAGGCAAAGTTATTACTATTAAACTTAAGGATTAACCTCAGCCTCATAATTTTATAAAGAGTGAAATTGATTCATAGTAACATCGATAGTTTTATGCTGTAAGGTTCCTAGCTAAAAAGGGCATTACCCGCGTGGATCACAAAACGCGTTCGGTGTCATACCGTGGCTTGACCACGGTATCTTGGTCACAGACTTGTATTCTTAGATCCCGTGGTCAAGTCGCGGGATGACAATAATTTATTTTATGCTATTTTTTGATATTCAAAATATATTTTTCTTACTGCATAAATCCACGCTAAGCATACGAAAGTAAATACCAACATTAGAATTGGTGAGATTAAGGTAAAAGTAGCGGTTGGAACTAAAGTAAAAATAATAGATTGCACAAGACCGCTAGAGGATTTGCCGACTTTTGCACTTATCACGTCAACCGCAGCTTTGCCTTTAGTTTTAAGCTCCTCATCAAGAGGGATATATAACATTTCTCTTGAAGTATCCCATATAGAATATTTAGTACCTTTAGCTAAAATATTTTGAATACCACCGATTGAAACGGCAAGAGCCAGAGGTGACATTAAAATTGCTCCATCAAATAATGATAAAATTTGTTGGTCAAATACGATAAGTACAAAGAACAAAATGCCGGTCACCATTATTATAACCGGTGAAATCACTGCTGCTACAAACCAGTTGTGCATACGCATAATGTTATTACCGATGATGGTCATAACCATTATTGCCACGCCTGTCCAAAGTATATACAGACTGTTAAATTCAGCATAGGTATTTACAGTCGGATATAATTCCTTAATTTTTGCTTTCCATACGGCTTCGACTAAGTTAATAGCAAATCCGAAAGCTGCCGAACAAATTAAAAGTAGCCATAAATATTTTGATTTCGCAATATATTTAAAGCTTTTAATTAGCCCCATACGTTCTGAAGTTGAGCGACCGCTTTTTGCTTTAGCATAAAATAACGGATTAGTAAAAACGTTCTTGCTAATAAATCTAACTAACAAACAACAAATAATAGCAACAATTGCCACAATTGTCGTGGATACTTGAACTAAAGTGATTTTACTATCCGAAATACTCATAAACTTCTTAATAATAGTATCTTCCGATGATAGATTCATCATTAAAAAGCCGACTAATATTAAGGAAGAGTTGCCGAATAGCGAAAAGAGAGTATAAAATCTTTTTGCTTCTTCGGTAGTAGTAAGTTCATTAGCAAACTGCCAAAATAATAATACGTAAAAAATATTAGGCCAAAGCTCGGCAAGACTATAATATACTATATAACCCCAATTACCTACTAATGAGATGTACCACTTAAAATGAGGATAACGTTCCATCCAGTCAGCTAGATTATCGGGATGTACATGAAAAATATGAATATTAGGATAGATTACAAAAGTGAATAGAACAAAAAAGCTGATAAAAAATGCACTTAAATAATAAAAGATCTTTTCAAAAGTAAGATAATTAATCATTTTAGCATAAATAATCACGAATAAAGCAGCGGCAGGCGTAACGCAATAAACTTTAGCAAAACCTGCTATTTCTGCACTAATCTCGGAGATTAAAATACTATCTTTTAAGATGCGTAAAACATTTTGATTAAATAAAATACAAAACATTAAGGTACTCATCGGAATAAACTTTCCGAGTTCGTAATTATGCACAGGCCAAAATGCCGCTCTGAATTTGTTTTTAAACGATCGTGATGAGGTACTTAGCATTATAAATCCCTAAGGACAAAAAAAAAACTTAAGCACTTCAAGATTTTATGAAAAGAGATTTCCCCTAAAACTTTAGAGCCTATATACTTGTTATTACATTCTGAAGGTGCTGAACTTATACAATATATTTAGCCTTTTGTCAAGAATTACTAGATACTCTCAATGCTAGATAGTAATAAAATACAGGAATATTTTGACCTTTATAATAATTATACAAAGACACATAATTTAGGTAATTAATATTTAAAATCAGGTAAAATAGTAATGCAAACAGAGCATTATAGGGTGTTGTATTACTCGGCGTTATCCCGTGGTTTGTCCAGAGGTTTCAGTAAAAATAAATTAAAAATGGATGCCCGCTTTTGTGAGAATGACAAAGGGGAAGTCAGGAATGACATAGAAAGAAGTCAGGATGACATCAAAACTTTCCTAATCATCCTCTCTATCTTCAACTCACTGGAAATATTTTTTTTAGCTCGTGACAAAAGTTTTATTGAAAATTTGAGAAGCTACGGTGAAGTTTATTTAATAGATTGGCTAGAGATTGAGGAACCTAAATATTTACTAGACGACTATGTGCATAAAATAATCGAAGTAATAGATAATTTGAAAATTAAAGACATTAATTTAATAGGTCATTGTATCGGCGGTAACCTTGCGATAGCTACAAACGTACTTATGCCTAAATTTATCAAAACTCTGACTTTACTTACCTGCTCGTGGGATTTTTCTCATTTTTTCTATATAAGAATGTTGAATCGATATTTAAAACTAGATAGTGGCATAGACAATTTACCGATAATTCCTAAAATTCATATTCAAATTTTATTTTTTCTTTTATTCCCTGATTATTTCAATGCTAAATTAAAAAAATTTTTCTCTATAACTTCCGATAAGGAGCAAGAATTAGCATTGAGAATAGAGAATTGGCTTATGTCAGGTAATAGTATATCTAAGGAGGTTTATAATCAAATTATACAAAATATATTAGATGAAAATATGTTTATAAATCTTAAATGGAAAATCGAATAATTTTATTATTGATCCGAGTTTAATTCATTGTCCTGTATATATAGTAGCAGCAGAAGATGATCAAATAGTATCTAAATTTTCCATTTTACCTTTGCAAAAATTATTAAAAAACTCTAAGCTTATAGATGTAGCAGGCGGACATGTTAGTTATTTAATAAATGATAAACTAGATAAAAAGAAAATCCAAACTATAACTAAATTAGATCAAGAGTTTTTAAATGATTATAATAACCATCAAGATAAGCAAGAGCAACCGACAAACACCTATTGCTGGTTTAACTATAGATGAAAACGGTAAATATATTGAAGGATTGATGGTTATCTCTACTGCTGCTTATGCTCTCGTTAGAATCATGAGAGATGAGTTCCAAGAAAAAGAATTAAAAGATTTACCAAATTTTGTAGATAATAATAACAGCCTAATAGAGGAAGTATTTTAGAAAGTGATAGATATATTTTAAGGATAAAAAGCAAGATTCTTGAGTTAAAACTCTAGATTTAAAAATGATTAATCTTATGATTGATCTTGTAGTGCAGAAGTTAGAAATTGACAAAAAATATTTATTTAGCCGCTCTGAAATATGCTTAAGAAGAGTTACCTCGCATAAAAAGAAAAAAGATAAACCGGTAATTTATAATTTTGCTGCTCCTTCCTTAGAAATGTTTAATAGTTTTTTTCTAAGACCATTAGATTTTGTACGAAGTAATATAGAAACATTTGACTCGGAATCAGCAATTGCCAAATATCTCGGTAAAGAAGATAAGCCGGATTCCATAGATGTTTTAAAGCATCAAGAAAGTCTACAAGAACTGTTATCTCCATTTATGATGCAACCGACGCGTTGGTGTTCATCGCCGAGTCACTCTCTTGCGGTACTGCAAGCTGTTGCGATTAATTTGGTATGACCCTCTTGTCAGGAAAGCTTTTTGCTGTTAATGGTCTACCTGGTACAGGAAACCACTATACTTTTTGATCTTATAGCAAATATCTATGTAGATCGTGCTTCATATTTAACAACTTTAGAAGATCCTAAGGAGGGGTTTCAAAATAAAAAATCTTCCTTACATACACCAAATTTTGATTATCATGTTAATTCTTTAAAATCGGAATTACAAACTTACGGTATGGTTGTTGCATCATCTAATAACAATGCCGTTGAAAATATATCTAAAGAAATATCGTTATATAGTAAAATAGATAAGCTATATAATAAAGTTTAAGTTATTTTAAATAACTTTTATTGAAAGAGGAAAAAGAGAAAGATAGGGGTATATTTGCTGCGGTGCTCGTTAATCATGGAAATAAAAAGAGATTTTCAAATAAGTTTTGGAAATATAAAGATGAAGAAGAAAACGATGATAAGAATGATGAAAAACATACAATGCTGTAATATCTTAATCTGCTAGTTAATAATAAATGTAAAGATAAAGCCCCTGCACATTTTAAACCTGAATATTGTAATTCTATAGATGAAATTAATAATGAATGGAAAGAAGCGTGTGCTGGTTTTAACAATTTATACAGTGAAATTCATGAAATTTATGAAAATATTGCATCAGTTATTGAATTTAATAAAAAGAAAAGAGAGTTAATTAAGGAAGAGGATTTAGGAGTGATATATGTAGAAAAAAAGAAGAGTAAAATGAGTTAGAATTAGAGCTTGATTATAAAAGCTCTAAAATACTTGAAATTGATTGTGAAATAAAATTATTAAATTTGGTTTTTTTTGAAAAAATTCATGCATTTTTTAAAACCGCAAAATACAATTCTTGCTATGAGCAAAAAAGGGATTTAATTAAGCTAAAAAATAAATCTTCAGAAGAAATTGACCGGATAAAAACTGATATTAAGAATATTAAAGCTGCAATTAAGAAAATTGAAGCTTCTGTAGAAGAAATAAAACAGCTTAACGACGATATAAGCTTGGCTATCGTAAGTTTCAAAGATAAATATTGCAATATTAAGGATTTTGAAGAAGATTTATTTTGGAAAAATTGGCAAGAAAATTTTTAACTGACAAAATTGCTTGGCAAAATTTCTGTATGGTCATACCTGTTGTGTCTACAACTTTTTACTCATTCGATAAAATGTTGGCAACATCCGAACATAATGAAATTCCTTGGTGATTTATTGATGAAGCAGGGCAGATACCGCCAAAATACGCAGCTAGTGCTATTTACAAAATCGAAAAAAGTCGTAGTAGTCGGTGATCCGCTGCAAACAGATCCTATTTCTATATTAAAGCAAGATTTAATGCACAAATTATGTGAACATTTTAAGGTTTCATATCCTGAGTGGTCACCTTCGGAAGTTTCATTGCAAAACCTAGCTGACCGTAATTCTTTATATCAAACAAAAATAGATGATGTTACGGTTAGTGTCCCTTTATGAGTGCATAGAAGATGCCAAAATCTGATGTTTAAAATATGTAACAAATAGCTTACGGTGACAAAATGATTTTTGCTACCTCTGACTGTAACTCTGATATTAGAACGATTTTAGGTACTTCAAAATGGATAGATATAAAAGATAATAAGGTTCAACGTTATAAATATGAATCGGAAGCCGAATTTCAAAAATTGCTAGAGTTATTAAAACCAAGTATTAAAAGAGAAAAATGGGGATGATGTGCTCAAACAAATTGACATTATTATAATGTATAAAGATTACAGCAATCTATTCGTAGAAAAGTGAATGAAATATATGACGATTCAAGATATGAGAAAACAATTCAAGCATTTGGATATAAAAATATCGCCACTATTCATGCATTTCAAGGCACAGAAAACGATACGGTAATAATACTACTAGAAGCTCAGCATCCTCTTGATAAAGGTGCACGAAATATAATGACGCAAAAGCCAAACGTTTTAAACGTCGGTATTAGCAGAGCTAAAAATAACCTTTATATTATCGGTAGCCTTGAGATTTGGCTGAAACATAAATATATGCCGGAAATCTTATACTTAGATAGCACTACAAGAATTAAGTAAAAAATGAAAGAACAAAAATTATTTATAAATGATATGAATTATATAAATCAACACTTGGAAATACAGAAGGAGTACAAGGTTGGTGTTGGGGTTTGTGTCACAAATACGATAGTAGTTTACCTTATGTTTCTTGGCGTACTAATGAAGATATAAATGATATAAGAAGGATAGTTTCGTAAGGCGTAAATAATATATTTAATGAAGTAATAGATGGTTTTCGCAACATAAGTGATATAAAATTGGCTACCTTAGAGGAAGTAACACAATTAAAAGATTTAGTAGCAAATGATAAAGTAAAATTAGGATGTACCATGTGTAATAATGGTAGCACAGACTGTAGTAATAAAGAAGAAACGTTGAAATCTTTATATTTCCGACCCAACCCTTGAGCTTTATTTAACACTCAATTCTGGTAATAGGTGCAATTTTTATACACAAAAACTGAAAAATTTTGGTATAAACAATTAATTCTATTAAAAAAAATTTTTACAAAAAGTCCTCCAATCCCTTATTTTACGAGGAATAGCCCCTAGTTTGTATAGTGTACATATTGTTAGAAAAAAAATGACTAAAATTGGTGAAATTTGTAGAAAATAACTTATAAGTAACAGAAAATATTAGAGAAAAGTCTATCATAAACTAACATATGAATAGCATAGAACATATGAGTAGGTTTGTATTAAGAGCTAAAATCCTTGTTAAACCAAGGCAATAAGGCGATAATGTGTACTTACGAACCTAAATTTGAAATTCGGAAATCTTGATTACTCCTTGGCTTTTCCATTCGATCAACTACAAGAATTGGCTAACTGTCCAGACTGGCGGAGAGAGAGGGATTCGAACCCTCGATACGGTATGACCCATATAACGGTTTAGCAAACCGCCGCCTTCGGCCACTCGGCCATCTCTCCAGTTATGGCTTTACTTTATATCATCTAATAAGCAAAGTTTCTAGAATTATTTTATAATTTTTCTAACTAAATATATTTTCCGGCTTTACAGAATTGCCCATAATCAAAGCTTCCTTATCACATCCGGATAGCCCTTTAAAGTCCATATACCAATAACTAGGTAAATCATCCCAACTACGGAAATATTCAATATATTTGTAAAAGTGTTTAGCCTTGGCTTCGAGAGTTTTAATATCCGTGTTATCATCACAAATATCAAAAAGTTGTTGGGTTATGTAATAAATAGCTTTAGTATCATTTTTATATTTATCTATTAAGTACTCTATAATTTCGATTCGCTTGTTTAAGCTAAGATTATAAGAGTCTGAAATTAACAATGTTCCAAAATTCTCACTATCACTACAGATGCTAAATAATATGTTCTGAATGTTCTCAAATAATTTCTGATATTTAACTAAAAATCTATTCCAAGTTATTGCTTTAAGATTGACAAAACTCTTATAGTCTTTTGGTTGGTATTCGGGAATATATTTTTGTAACGGAAAAATTGAGGTTATCTAAATTTTGATGAAAATTGTTTAATTCTTCAAAATATGCAGCCATAAAAATGATTGTACACTGAGTAATAAGAAAATCTACAAAATAAAATTGATGATATTGGAATATCTGCTACTAACTTGCTGTCTAGTTTTCTAATATCATTTACTATATCACCTATATATTTTAACTCTTCATCCGTGTGATCTACATATTTAATATTTAAATCTTCAAAGGTAATAACTTTACCTTCGGCTATTTTATCTATTATTGTATAGTTTTTAATTATAGGTTCTTCATAATTAGCAATAATATAAATTTTCGGATTATATATATCTTTGAAGTTATTTCGCAGCATATTTTTTACTGCTTTTACCGTATTTTGATTAAGCTCTAATATATGAGAATATTGGTAAGTAATAAACTTGCATGATCTATTTTATTAAAAGGAGCAACATACCATGTATATTCACCTTCTTTAATGTCTTTTTGGATAAGAGCAATATAACATTCTTCTTTTAAAAATGTATCATTAGTATCTGTTAAGGCTAAATAAAATCCTCTATTACCTTGTCTAAATAGCTCTGCCAATCACTAGTGAATAATTCTAGCAATTGCTTAAAAAAACTAAAACTAATTTGCATATAATTAATATTAAGTTAATTTAAAAACTTTATGAATCAGAAGTTATTAGAGACAGTTATTGACTAATGTTATCTAAACAATGCTGTAGTTCTTCTAAATTACTTATATTACTTAACTTATATGGATAATTAATTTTCCGGAGCATATTTGTTAGTACGCTTCCTACCCCTATTTCTACTATATGCGCGATTTCTAATTTGTGAAATAGTTCTAAAGTTTCACGCCATCTAACTCGCCCGCATATCTGAAGCATTAAATTTTGTTTGATTTCTGTAGGATCTAGAGTAGGTTTTGCGGTATAATTTTGGATTATCGGTATCAGAGGTTTATTAATTACAGCTTTATCAAGAGCTACTCGCATTTTTTCTTCTGCCGGCTTCATTAAGCTACAATGAAATGGAGCACTGACTTTCAGCTTTATCGCTTTATAACCTAAATCTTTAATTATACTAATAGCATGATCTATAGCTGTGGTCTTGCCGCTAATAACTATTTGTCCTTCGATGTTATCGTTGGCAATTTGGCATAAATTTATTTTGTTGATCTCTTCTAATATTTCTTCAAGTTTTTGAAGCGGAATATTGATACAAGCCGCCATGCTTCCCTCACCTTCAGGACATGCTTCCTGCATAGATGTACTACGTATATGCAGTAGTTTTGCTGCTGTCTCAAGGTTAATACTTTCGGTGCTACATAAAGCACTATATTCACCTAGCGAATGACCGGCAGCATAATCGCAAAGACTATCCAAACTTTTACCGGTTTCAGCTTTGATAATATTTATTATTGCCATAGATACTGCCATTAATGCCGGTTGTGCGTTAGTGGTTAAGGTAAGTTCTTCAGAAGGTCCATTAAAAATTATATCAGTGAGTTTTCGGTTTAGTACTTCATCAACGATTTGAAAAGTTTCTTTGGCGGGTTTAAAATTATCATAAAAATCTTTTCCCATGCCGATCAATTGCAATCCTTGACCGGGGAAGATAAAAGCTGTTTTCATATTTTGTATTATCGATTGAGTTTATTAATAGATTTTATTAAAATTTTCTAAAATAGTCAAATTATTTTAAGCATTTTAACACTGTTTTTCAATTTTTACGCTATATATAATTTTTACAAAAGTATTAATTTTTCTTAGCTCTATAACTTGATTACTTCCGACTAGTACTAGTAAATTAAACTAAGAAAATATAAACAAGGAAATTAGTTATGAAGTTAAAAGAATATTTTAAAAAGTTAGAAAGTACAGCTTTTGGTCCGTGGCTTGCTGCATTTAAAAAATTATTTAGTAAAGAGGCATTAGAAGAGGCAATACTGAATATAAAACTAAAGGAATCTGAAAAGCAAGAGGTTAATAAAAAAGATTTAGTTATTTTATCTAATAATGTTATTGAAATTGGACAAAAAGATACAATAGTGCATGAAGTTTCAAGAGTTAACCAAGATAAAGAAAATATAGGTTTGGTATTTACTCTAATTACCAATATTCAATTAGAAAAATTTGCAGAATTTATCTCTAATTGACCGAAAAAACATAGTGAATTTAAGGATTACTTTCGTAGTGAAGAACAAAAAGATGGGTTTTTTAAAGAAGATTCTTATAAAAAAGTTGTTAATAAAGGTAAATTAGTTGAAAAATTCCAAAACTCATATAAATATAATTATGAAAAAATAGAACAAAATGTTCATGAATTACAAGCTTATTTAGATTCATATGAATATAATTGTGGTATTCTTAAATCTGATTTATTAAGGCATGATTATTATCATAATGCATAAATTATTATGCTATCTATTTTAGAAGTAGCGGTTTCAATAAAAATCTTATTAATTTTCTTATGACAATATCTATAAATGATTTAAATTTAAGATATAGGAGTTAAATTGAAATAAAAAATATTTAAGTTGAAATTCAAATAAATGTTACTACTATTATGTAGTATCTAACTAAATTCTGTGAAATTAATGATGTTTGATCAGTTAAATATCTTATATCCCCTGTTAATAAGTATTTTTATTTTTCTTGTTGTAGTTGTTATTTCTAAAATAACAAAGTATAAACAAGCCTTAAAAGAAAAAAATTTAAGTATTATTCCTTATGACCTTTTTCATAAGCATAATGCAGGGATGGTAATTGTTTAACCTTTCTATTTTAATGCTTGCTTTATTTTTAAAGAAACTTTCTAAAATTTTTAACATAAGACGCTATTTAAATATATGTGCGTCTTAATAGTCTATTATATTTAATATAGCAGCTACTAATTGAGAGATTGATCGCAAGTTTGTTTGGCTATTTCATACCAGCAATTTTTAGGAGTGGTAGATTTATTACTAAAACCGCATATAATCAGCCTGTCTTTAGCTCTTGTCATTGCAACGTAGAGTAGTCTTATATATTCTTGCAAATCTTTTAATTTTTCAGCTTCTTTCAGCTCTTGCAAAAACTCAGGAGTATCGGCAGCATTAGCAGAGAAAAACATTTCTCCTTTATCATCCCAAATAAATTTATTGCTGCTTATCGGTAAAGTAGTAGAATCGCATAATATAACAATAGGAGTTTCAAGCCCTTTAGAGCCGTGGACGGTCATTACTCTTATTTTGTCTGAATGCTCTATATCACGTTTAATATAGATATCGTTATTCTCAAACCAAGCAACGAATCCTTGCAGTGAATTATCTATATCATTTGCATAGTTTTTGCTTAATGTTAATAGCTCATTTATCATATCATCACTATCATCATCGTAAAGCTCTCGTAAATTTAGATTATGTACCACTAAATCAAAGAAGTTCTCAACAATCGATGTTTTATAAATTTCAATTAGAGAATCTAACTTATTATATATCTCCTCATGTGAAGGGAGTATATCCCATAAGCTATTCTCACGTTTATTTACAAGAAGTTTGTATAATTGCTGCTCGCTTATTCCAATAATCGGTGATTTTAGTAAACCGGCAAGATTTAAATCATCATCAGGTAGTAACACAAATTTAGCTAATGAAATTAAATCCATTATAGTTAGATTTTCTTTAAGGTTCATTCTATCGCTTACCTCAACTTTAAGCTTAGCTTTGCTAAGTTCTTTGATCAGATTATTACTAAATTCATCTCTCTTTCTGACTAATATCATGAAATCTTTTTCAGATATTCTGTTTGCAGTAGACGGTAAAATTTCTTCGCTTTCTATTTGTTCTTTTATAAAATTTACGATTTTTTCTATGAGTAAATCGGCAGCAGATTTAGAATTTTCATAATCTTCAGGTAGTGCCCAAAAAAGCTCTTCTTGTTTTTCACTCGTCACTAATGGCCAAACCGTTACAGAGCCTTGATGTGTACGAAATGAGGATATTAAAGGATTATTCGCAAGGAATAAACTCGGGTAATTGGATTTTATATTTTTTAAAACATTATAAGTAAATTGTAAAATCTCTGTACATGATCTATAAGAATATTCAAGGGTGATATTTTTGAATTTCTTATTAGCATTTGTAAGATTTGCTTTTAGTCGCTCATTTACTAAGTTGAAATTACGAAGATCAGCCCCTTGAAAACTGAAGATCGATTGTTTATCATCGCCGACTATGAAAACACTATTATTTGGCCTCTCTACAGCATTAAACTCTGTTATTAAAGTAGTAATAATATTCCACTGCGAGAGGCTTGTGTCTTGTGCTTCATCGACAAGAATATGATTTATCTCGCTTTCAAGCTTATGCAGCAACCACTTATGAGTAGTTTTATTATTTAGTAATTTCTCGGTGTAGTAAATTAAATCGTCGTAATCGAGTAAATTATTTTCTTCCTTATATGAATCGTATTTTTTTAAAATAATATGCGCAAGTTTAGTAAGTAAGTTCGTATGATATTCTAGCTCTTCTATGCGACGCAGCTCATCTAATCGGTAAATTTCAGAGGTAATTTTTTCTAGCTCTAGTAATAATTTAGGATATTTCCTTATTAATTCTTTCGATAAAAGGCTTTTTCGTTTTTTCCCATCTTTGGTAAAAAAAATTTCTTTCGGTGCTATCTCCACATCATACTCGGCAAATAAGTTTTTTACCTTATCGTAAATATTATTTAATTCCCCTAACGCTAATCTTTTATTAGATATTTCTTTGGGAATTTGCTTATTTATAAATAACTTTCTGAATTTAATTTGCTGCTCGATTATCTCGGTAAAAATATCTTGTAGAGTTATTTCATGAAATCGGTTAAGTAAAATTTTCATTAAGTCATTATGTTCATCGCTTAAGTAAATTTCGTTTCTGATATTTAGGAAGATATCTTGTAATTTAGTTTCTTCAAGGATTGTAAATTCTGGTGTTATGCCGGCTTCTGAGGGAAAAGTGTTAAGGATTTTTTGACAAAAAGCATGTATTGTATAGATATTTAAAAGCTTATTGCTATTTAGTATTTTATCATATAAAGTTTTTGCGTTTTCTGTGTCTTGCGGCGATGGCTTATTGCCGCTCATTAAGAAAAGTGCTTCTTCTAGTTTCTCGGCGTTGCAAAGAGAAAGATATTTAAGTCTGCTATTAATCCTTACTTGCATCTCTATAGCTGCAGCATTAGTAAAAGTAAGGCATAAAATATTGGAAGGCTCTACGCCCGTTATTAACAGACGTAAAAATCGATCGGTTAGGATTTTGGTTTTACCGGTACCGGCAGATGCCGATACCCAAACGGAGTAATTAGGATCGGATGCTTCTCTTTGTAAGTCACTCATTTATGTATCGATTTTCTACTGTTACCCCGTGGCTTGACCACGGGGTCCAGTCTTTTTAATTATTTTTCTGGATCCCGCTACAAGCTCGCGGGATGACATCCACAGCCATATAACGACGCCGATAAATTACATATATTACGATTAAAGAAATAGCAAGTCCAAACCAAGTTAGGGCGTATTCTAAATGGTCATTTCTGATTGCTGCTAAATGATTTATTGCAAGAGGTAATAAAATATCTAGATTGCTAATATCTTTTCCTTCCGCAATAATATAAAAATTCTCAAGATCTAAGCCTAACACTTTGGATGTTTCTTTTAAATTTAGCGTTAGCCACACATTATTTTTTATATCATTAGCAGGTAAGTAGATACGAGTTTTTTCTGATGGCATGGTAACACCGATAATCTCGTGCTGCCGGTCGGTTGTAGCTTGCGTGATAATATTTTTATTGCGATTACTGAACCAACCTCGTGCTACTAAAATAACTTTATCTTCTATGGTTTTAAAAGGAGTAACTAAATAATATCCGTCTTTTTCACTCGACATTGACCTTCTACCGTATAAATATATGTCTTTATTAGGCAAAAATTGACCGGTAATTTTTACTTTGTGATAAGGTAAACCGTCTTGAATTTCTGCTAAATTAATTGCAGGTGAGGTTAGGTTAGCTTGCATTGAAGCTAAAAATAATTTCTTTTCTTTTAAACGACTAAGTTGCCAAAAGCCTAAAGAGATAAGTATTGTAAAGGTTATAAATACAAGAAAATTTGTTTTCATAGATAAGGGGATTATTGATAATCGTTATTGCGAGCGACTAAAAGGAGCGTGGCAATCTCATGAAATAATATAAAATTCCTGAGATTGCCACGTCGAGGCTTTGCCTCTCCTCGCAATGACGTTTTACTAAGCAGTTTTTAAAATCCTACTGAGAAACTCTTTATGTTTTTGCAGCTCTTCTTTTGTAGGTTTAATAACAATAGTAGTTTGTTCTGTTTTGTTATTTACTTGATTAGTTGCTAAATTATTTATTACGGCAGATTTATCAACCATTTTAAAAGCGGATTGTCTACCGCCCATTAACTCTACATATACTTCTGCAAGTAATGCGGCATCTTTCAAAGCTCCGTGAAGCTGCCTACCTGAATTATCAACTTTAAATCTTTTACATAATGCATCAAGATTATATTTTGAGCCTGGAAATATGCTTCTAGCCATTACTAAAGTATCAATAGTATTTGCTAGTTCCAAGAGTTTAATGTCGGTTCTTTTTAATAATGATAATTCATGATTTAGAAATTTAATATCGAAAGGAGCATTATGAATAATCAGTTTGCTATCTGAAATAAACTCTAAAAAATCATCGGCTATTGTATGAAATAGAGGCTTGTCTTTTAAAAATTCGCCGGATATGCCATGAATTCTATAAGCCTCAAACGGCATATCTCGCTCGGGATTAATATAAAAATGAAAATTCCTGCCTGTTAATACCTTATTTACCATCTCAATAGCACCGATCTCAACGATTCGATGACCTTGTTGTGGGTCAAGTCCCGTAGTCTCGGTATCTAAAATTATTTCTCTTAAACTCGACATTCCAAATCCTTTATTAGTTTCGCTATTTGTTTTTCCAAGTCTAACATATCAACGCCGCTATTTATAGCAAAATCTGCTTTTGCTATTTTGCTCTCTTGTGATAGTTGAATTTCTTTGATTTTATTATAAATTTCTATATCAAACGAAGATCTCGTTATTGCTCTTTGCATTCTTCTTTCTTCAGAACAGTATATTGTTACGACAAAATCAAAATATTTCTCAAATTTAGCTTCATAAAGCAGCGGTATTTCGGCAAAGCCAAATTTGGAATTAGCATTTTCTTTTTGAAATAAAATGAGTTTATCTATTAGTAAAGGGTAAATAAAATTTTGTAGTTTTTCTCTAGCTAGGTCGTTATTGTAAATTAAATTACTGATTTTTCTAATATTGAACGACTCAAGTTCAGGTAGTAATTTTAAAATCTGAGTTTGCAAAACTACATCTTGATATAATTCTTTTATGCATCTATCGGCACAAAAAGTTTTATATCCTTTTTCTGCTAAATAATCCAACATAAAAGTTTTACCCGATGCATAGCTACCGGTAATACCTATTGCTAACATTTTGTTATAAAAATTTTATGTTCATTAGCGAGTTTTATAGTTAATTCCTCTTCGACTATAATTACGTTATTTTTTTGAATCGCTACCCCTTTGTAATTATATTTAGCAAGATTCTTTATAGTATTAGGACCGATCGTCGGCATATCTAGTCTATTATCTTGACCTAATTTCGCTATTTTTACTAATACTCCTCCATGAGGATTTTTACGTAAATCTGCACATCTCGTTATTAAATTATCCGTTCCTTCGGCAGCCTCTATACCAAGTATATAGCCACTTTCAACTATAACCGATTGTGCGATATCGAATGCACTTAGATGATTCAATAATTTTATTCCAAGCTCAATATCATTTTTATCTGAACTTATAGGGTTAGTATCGGTTATAATATTGGAGTTACCTTGTTGATTTTTATATATTTCATTACTTGAAATTACCTTGAAACCGTAACTTTCAAAAAAATCCGCTACTATTTTTAGCAAACTATCATCTCCTCGAATTTTTTGCCCAACTATTTTGAAAAGCAATAAACCGCCTATTTTATCTACGGCTAAATTTTTAAAATTTGGTCTATTAACTCCACCGATAAAAATAATATTTTTTACCTTATGCTCCTTAAAATATTTTATAGCTTCCCCGACCATACCGATTTTTAAAATCTTATATTCAAAATCTTTAATTTGCTCTATATCAGCTTCGTCTTTAATTGCTGCGATATAGCAATTACCGCCTTGCTTTGTATAATTACCTGCTATTAAGTAAGGTAATGAACCTCTGCCGGCGATAATTCCAAGATTTGGTAGCATAATTAAGTTTTTAATTTAGAATTCTAACCATTTATTATAAGTCCATTTTTAATATAAATCTAGAATTCTTATTTGACCTTTACATTTTAATCAAATTAAGGCATAATATTTGGTGCTAATATAGCTATAGTAATAAACGTAATTTAGAATAGAGGTTGCGGACTCGGGGGCAGTACCCGACGCCTCCACCAAAACTTTCTAAATAACTTGCTCCTAAAGGTAATTTGTACGTCGATCCGGTATTCGAATCCTCACGTTAATTGCGTGTACCCTGCGGTTCTTTGTTCCGTGTCGCCTTCAAATTTCTCTTTATTCGCTAGGTCATTTAGAAAAGTTTAAATATGTAATAACTCTTAAAGAGTAGACAATACGAAGTTCATCGAGTATTTTTTGGGGGCGAAATAGGATCGACGTGCCTAATAAAAAGATTGCTTTTACTCGGGATGATTCCGCCGATGGCTTGTGCCATATGGGTCAAAACAAAGAAACGCAAACGATAATAATCGTTCTGTAGGTCGTTTAGCTTTAGCAGCTTAATCCTACGCGGCTGGAGGGTGTGCCGGGCAACAGAAAAACCCTCACTTATACTTGTTTAATTTGAAAAATTGGCATTGCATAAAAACGGTTGATCTTGTCATTGCAGGCGAACGTAGAGAATGTGGCAATCTCATAAAGTAGGACTTCTGAGATTGTTTCGTCAAAACTTACAGTTTTTCCTTGCAATGACTTAAACTGTTCAAATTAAACTTCGTCGACCTATTTTTATTTATTTTTTTCGTATGAATATTGAATATAAAAAATTTGTGCATGAATATATGCTAGAATTTGTGAAAAAAATTCTAACAAAAATTCAGCATGAAAATTTATATTGGGATCAGTTAATATACATATCGTACAGAACCGATAATCCTGCGGTAATTTTACCTTCAAAAGTTAAACAGGCATATCCGAAACAGATAACAATAGTACTGCAATATCAGTTTGAAAATTTAATAGTAAATGATACGGGCTTTTCTTTAACGGTAAGTTTTGACGGTGTTAAAGAAATAATTTACGTACCTTTTGATGCACTTATTAGCTTTGTTGATTCCAATAATAATTACAGTCTCACTTTTAGTCAGTCGTTAAATATACATGAAAATCCTCAACATGAAGAGGCAATAAGTAATAATAAAAGTTATCAGACTTCATCATCTTCAAGTCCAAATGTTATAATGTTAGATAAGTTTCGTAATTCTTCTAAACCTAGTTAATGCATATTATGGATTCAAAAGTATTGATATATACTGATGGTGCATGTGCGGGTAATCCAGGTCCCGGAGGGTGGGGAGCTTTGCTTCAATTTAATGATACTAGCAAAGAAGTATTTGGGTATGAGTTAGATACGACTAATAATCGTATGGAAATTACGGCAGCACTTGAAGCCTTGAGGATTTTAAAAAAATCTTGTAATGTTGAGATTTATACCGATAGTAAATATTTGCAACAAGGAATTACCGCTTGGATTCATAATTGGATAAAAAATAATTGGTGTAAAAGCAACAATAAACCCGTTAAAAATGCCGATTTATGGCAAAAATTATACACAGAATTGAGTAAACATACTATTATTTGGAAATGGGTAAAAGGTCATGCAAATAATAGCGGTAATATTGCTGCCGATAAACTTGCAGTGCAAGGAAGAGAAACTGCTATAGAAATTTTAAAATGTCGTGGATAGATAAGTGTTTTATTACTTTTTTTCACAAAAAAGTAGGAGAAGATGAGTTTTTGAATCAATATTATGAAAGCCGTAATATTGATTATTTAGGGCGTCCAAGGAGGTTTGTTATTTATAAAAATGTAAATGAACCTACAAAAATTCCGCCAAGTTGGCACGCTTGGTTACATCATTTAGTAAATGAGATACCAAAAAATATTCAGCTTTTTCCATGGCAAAAGAATAATAAAATAGTTAAAAAGCTGCCTAAAACATCAAATCTTAAATATAATAGATGGCAACCGTAATTAATAAAATATAAAAAACAATGCAACAGAACATTATTGAAACAATTATAGGCTTTGTAGTATTAATTATTGCTTTGCTATTTTTGATTTTTGCTTACAAAACAGGTAGTTCTATAACTAGCTCAAAAGGATATCAGGTAACTGCTCATTTCCAAAGTGCGGAAGGGATAGCAGTTGGAAGCGACGTAATGATTTCAGGTATAAAAATCGGTAGTGTAAAGCAAATTACTTTAGATCCAAATAGTTTTGATGCAAGTGTATATCTAAATATTAATGATGATGTTAAAATACCTAAAGATTCTAAAGCCCAAGTAGTCACCAGCGGGTTACTTGGAGGTAAATATATTTCAATTGTACCAGGTAATGACGATGAAAATTTAGCGGCTAATGAAGAGATAAAATATACTCAATCAGCAATTAATATTGAATCATTAATTAACAAAATTGTTTCTTCATTCGGTAGTAAGTAGAAGTAATACGAAATAAAAAATCATTAAATTTAGCCGAATCTAGTTTAGATTCGGTTTTTTTATTGTTTAAGCTATTGTAAAGTTCTTATAAGAGGAGCATCGTATAAGTTTTGTAGGCAAAATAATTTGCTTAACAAAATGTAAACTAATAAAGGAGTAAATTATGAAAGAATCAAATTCAAACTCTGCTAAAGCAGATGTCGAAGGTATCAAAAAAGATATTGAAAGCTTAGTGTCAAGATTACGTAATTTAAAAGGTAATCCGGAGATATTCTAGATGAGCAGTTAGGTAATTTATCATCCCGTTATGGAACATTATAAAGATAAAGGAATGGATAAAGGTAAAGCTAATGTAGCGGATTTATGTGAGTCGACACGTGACCACCCTTTGCGGAATTTTGCTTACGCTTTTGGTGTAGGTGTATTGCTCGCTATTCTTATGAAATAGGTAATTCCATGTTAAAATCTCTAATATATGAATTATTAAAAAGTAGCATTAAGCAAGAAGAGAAATCTGATGGCAAACCATTTGTCTATTTTTTTAATATTCTAGGTTTAGTTTTTAATAATTATTGCTAATTATTGTTATTGTTCGGATAGTCTGGAATTTTATTTTCTTATGCAAAGCGGAATAATTTCTATTATATCTTCTATGGTTATTGAAGCTGTGAGATGTTATTTAAAATACAAAAATAGATATCGTACTTTAGATTGTTTAAGATCAAAAAGTAGAGAGTTAGTAGAGAGCATCAGTACGTCGTTTACTGACTTAGTCTCAACTAAGACCTTAATAAGATATTTACCTACGATAATTTGCTATGTTCCAAGTACCGTAATGACATTTTTAGTATGTACTTATATTAAAAGAAAATTCTTAAAAAATGTTACATATCCACTTTTAGGTAAGTAATAATTTATCTCTCGGTTTAGGTAACTCTAAACCGAGCTTTAAATAACTCTGTCTTACTTAAAAATATAGTTTCAATATTAAGCTCTTGATACTGCATTTGGTAAGGTTCGCTTATACGACTTCGTTAAGCTCACTCTTAAATTTGTTATTTGAGTGTCTGATTTTGTTTTTGGGAAATCTACATTATCTTAGCCAAGTGTATGAAAGTGTTTAAGCTTTCTTCATCGTCTTTGGTCATTATATAATGTACTTTGACATATATAAGCATTTGATGTGTTTTGTCCGATATTTTATTTTTCTCTAACAACACATATGATTTATGAGTATTGTTATGTTCATCTTGTATACTAAACACTTTATTTACTGTAACTGATTTATCGGATTTTGATATAAAATCATAAAATAGTTTAAAGAATCTCTAAATAATTCGCTTAATTGCTTATCATTTTCAAGTTCTGCATATGATAACTATCTTGCAGTTTTCAACTTAAAATATGATTTAATCATTTCAAGAGCAGAATATCTATCGCAGTTATTATTAAGAATTTTATATAACATTTTTTTATCAAAATATGCAGGTATTATTTTTAAATCCTTATTAATAATTTGCTGTTTGTAATAAGATAATTGACGCATAAACACGATAAAAGTAGCTGTAAGACCTACAACTAAGATAGAGTATAAATTTAGTGATTGAAAAAGCATATTTTGAATATATTTAATTATAACTACCAATGATAGTATAGTATTTTTACTTTTCAATCTAAAAATGAACCATTATTACTGTATATTATTTATTTTTTCTCTCAATTAGTTTATTTATCACATATCTATCCATGCTAAAAAATAAAGTAAATTTAAAGTACTAATTGTTAGCTTGTTTCTTGCTTTTAACGTTACTATTTGCTGGGGAATACAGTTAAATCTATATAATTACAACTATAAAAAACATCGCAATATATTATAGCTTCTTTCTATCAATTCACGGAATATATTAAGTTGTACTTCCTTTGCTTATTTATCGTGTAAAGTGAAATTTTCTATTGACTTTTATATAAAACAGTATAAATTTCTTTACAATTTAATTTTTTGCAAAGAATTTATTCTAGGCTATGAAAAAGAACAGAGAAGTTTAACAAGCGACCAAAAAGCAGCCACAGGAATTTTATCTACAGCTACTTTTCTTGAGTATTGTGATTTAATGTTGTACGTCCATTTAGCAGTATCAATGCATTGTTCTTTCCTACATATGATGCGAGTGCAGCTGCTCTTCTCTCTGCCTTTACCTTTTGTGCTACCTTTATATTTAGACCACTAGGAGCATATGTTTTTGGTTGAATAGGTGATAGATATAAATTAGAAAATCTACTGTTATTATCTACCTTAATGGCTTTATCCTGTATAATTATACTTATGAACAAGTAGGTTATTTTGCTGCTGTATTAATCACAATTTGCCGTGCAATTCAAGGTATAGCTTCTGTAGGTGCAATAGTAGTAGCAGAACTTTATTTAACTGAAATTACAAAACCACCTATACAATATTCCGTAGTTTCTTTTATTGCCGTAGCATCAGTAATTGGGACAACTGTAGCTTTAGCTATAGTATCTTTAGTTACTACTCAAGGATTTAATTGGCGTCTTGCCGTTTGGATAGATGCAATTATTGTAGTTGTGAGAGGTTACGCTAAAGCTCATCTTAGAGAAACGCTTGATTTTGTAGATGCAAGTGCTAGACTTTTACGAAAATATGAAAAAGCAAATATTGACAAAAAAGAATTAAAAAACGATGAGATTTTTTACCAAAAACCTAATAAGAAGACAACTATATATTTTTTCATAATGGTTGTGCTTGGCCCATATTTTCTACTATACTTATATTACTTGTGGTGAAGTTTTAAAGAATGCATTTGGATATAGTGCAGCTCAGGTTGTTCATCATAATTTTATTATTTCAATGTTCCACCTAGCTAGTATGTCTTTAAATATGTTTTCTAAGTTATAAAATATATCCTTTAAAAATTCTTAGAGTAAAATTAGCTTTACTCTTATATTGATTCTATTTGCACCATACCTTTTAAAAAATACAACTACACCTTTCCGGCTTCTTTTAATTCAAATAGGTTTGATAATATGTTCATTTGATACTGTTCCTGCTGTTTCAATCTTTTTTAGGCTCCGGTTTTTAAACGCTTTACAGTAGTATTATATATGCTGTTTCTAGAGCCTTAATGTGTATAATCACTTCGCTTGGAATTATATATTTAACAAAATATTTGGGTCAATATGGTTTGTTTGTTGTGATGGTTCCATTACTTATAATTTGTATGTTTGGTCTAAATCATTTTCAAAAGTTGGAAAAAGAAGCAGGTTATTCATAGTGAATAATGATATTTATCTTTGTATAAAAACCTATAGCAAATTTCATTAAACTTTTCTTCAATTTCATAACACTCTAAATGTATAGCAACAACTAGAAACTTCTTAAATGTTTCCACAATGATCTGCTTCGCTTTTTCAGGTTATTTAGCTCCTAATGTTTGTACATTATGAATACGATCAAATAATTTTATAAGTGCTGTATCCTATCTTTTTTGCTTAATTAATAGGTTTAAGCTTTCCTCGACACTGATTTGTCCGTGAGGTTTAATTCTAGTTAAACCTTCTACATGTTTTGCTATTTACTTTACCAAAAATTTCGATGATCAGCTTTTCAGTAAGTTCTGTATCCTCAATAGTATAGTGGAAGTAGAGCAGCATTTATCATATTAGAAGTAAAAAGCTTAGGCGCTTCGTCTGCTACAAACTTTGCAAGCATAATCTCTACTTCGATCGGGTGCGAATAATACGGATCACCTGACTGACGCATTTGTGCACCATGATATTTACGAGCGTAGTAGATACCTGTTTTAACTGCCTCTATATCAACAGGATTTTTTACTTTAGTGTTTAAATATTCGAGTTTATCAACTAGCTTTTTAGCGTAAACACAAATTTCAAACTTTTCTTTCCAAGAGTTTATATCTTCCATAAAAGTTATTTTATTTATATTAATAATAGTTGATTACAATTAAAGCAAAAGTGTAAAAATTGTAATAACAAATAATTTTTTAACTTTAAATAGATTAATAGTTTTTGGTTACATTGTATTTAAACAATTTCATTTTGTGTTATTATTTATTTTTGCTTCTTGTTCTTGCTGTCATTTATACCCTGCTGCTTTTTCTTCTATATATTTAAAAAAGAAATAACAAAAAGTTAAAAAACTAGTGAGAATAATAGCAAATGTTATTAATATTAACTTAAGCTCTTTCCTTGCATTGTGAGCTTTTAAACGCTTTTCCTCCTCTTCATCTATTATTCACTCAAAGGTTAAAGTTTCTTCTTCTTTATTTTCCATATTTTAACTCTTATAAATTAAATTATATTATGAATGACAGAGTTTAATTATCATTTTTAAGAAAAGTAATCTATAAAGTAATTAAAATAAGTCAATGACTATAATTATTTAGAGTTGAAAAGATTATCATTACGCGGGAATGACATCGGAAGGCTAAATTACAGCATAAAACAACTGCTTTTAGGTGATATCTGCTTTTAATCTTAATTTTTATATTCCAGGATAAACTATAGTATGCTAAGATATTGCTTTTAAAAATAAGTGATTATCAGTGTCAAAATTTTCTTTTAATATTCATCATCAGCATAAAAAAGCTAGAAGCGGTATTATCGTAACCGCACACGGTGAGATGCGTACACCCGCTTTTATGCCAGTTGGAACTAGAGGAACGGTTAAGGCAATGCTACCTGAATCGGTAGCAGAAACGGGGGCGGATATATTGCTTGGCAATACTTACCACTTAATGCTTCAGCCGACTGCCGAACGTATAGTACAGCTTGGTGGCTTACATAAATTCATGAATTGGGATAAGCCGATATTAACCGATTCTGGCGGTTTTCAGGTAATGTCGCTATCGAAGTTATGCAAGATCACCGAAGAGGGAGTAAGTTTCAGCTCTCATATTAACGGCGATAAATATATGTTAACTCCTGAGCGTTCTACCGAAATACAATATCTGCTCGGTAGCACAATCACTATGGCTTTTGATGAATGTACGCCTTACCCTGCAACCTTTGAAGAAGCTAAAACTTCTATGCAGCTTACGACTAGATGGGCGAATAGATCACGTAATACTTTTGTTAAGCGGGAAGGCTATGCACAATTCGGTATTATTCAAGGTAGCGTTTACGAAGAATTACGTGAGCAATCGGCTAAGGATCTAGTAGAACTTGATTTTGACGGTTATGCTATAGGTGGACTTGCAGTAGGTGAGGGGCAGGAGCTTATGTTTAAAGTACTTGATTATGCTCCTGATTTTCTGCCGCAAAATAAGCCGCGTTATTTAATGGGAGTCGGTAAGCCTGCTGATATTATAGGTGCGGTTAGCAGGGGTATCGATATGTTTGACTGCGTAATCCCGACACGCTCAGGTCGCAACGGTCAGGCTTTTACGAAATACGGTACGGTAAATATCCGCAATAGCAAATATGCCGATGATAACAAGCCGCTAGAACATGATTGCCTATGTCCTGCTTGTAGAAACTATAGTAAAGCTTATCTACATCATTTAGTTAGAATCGGTGAAATACTTGGCTCTATGCTAATGACATGGCATAATTTAACATATTTCCAAAATCTCATGAGCCGTATTAGAGCATATATTAAACTAGGTAAAGATTTTGATTTTGATTCTTAAAGTGACTAGTTATAAAACATGCCTTATTACATGTAAACGTACTTAAGTAGGTTATGTTATGAAAAAAGTTTGTGCAGATCACACTTAAGTGATTGTAACTAGACAAAAACAAAAACCGGTGGGTTATTATGTCGCTTGAAGATCATAATGCTATGGAGGAAACTATACTGGTTAAAAAGTCCTAAAAATGCTGAAAGACTAAAACGAGCAATTAGCGATTTTGAAGAAAATAAAAATTTTAGGAATTGGATTTGATTGTAAATTAAAATAAAAGTATGAACTACTAATGCAAAATATTGATTTAATATCTGAAGAGGAAGCACAAAAATTACTAGAAGAACTCGCTGATAAAATTGCAGCGTATAACCATGCTTATTATATAGAAGATAATCCTTTAGTTTCTGATAGCGAGTATGATCAGCTATTTAATACCAATCTCAAGTTAGAACAAAAATTTCCTCATTTAATTTTAGAAAATAGTCCTAGCAAAAAAGTAGGGGCTAAAATAGCAAATAAATTTGCTAAAGTTACGCATCAAGTGCCCATGCTATCTCTCAGTAATGCTTTTGATGAGCAAGATGTGAGAGATTTTGTAGACCGCATAAAAATTTTCTTACGCCTTAATGAGTTTGCTCCTATCTTTTGTGAACCTAAAATAGACGGTGTGTCTTTTTCTGCTGTTTATAAACACGGGGTGCTTACAACGGGAGCTACAAGAGGTGACGGATATGTCGGTGAAGATATAACAGCAAATATTAAAACAATCAAAAATTTTCCTCATAAAATAGATAATGTTCCGGAGTTTTTAGAAGTACGAGGGGAAATTTATATTGAAAAACAAGATTTTTTAAATCTAAATAAAGAACAAGAAGAGCAGGGCAAGGATAAATTTGCCAATCCTCGTAATGCTGCTGCCGGATCACTTCGTCAGCTTGATTCTTCTATTACGGCTAAAAGACCGCTCAAATATTTTGTATATTCAGGAGGGGTAACTGAACAGAATCTCGCTTCTTCACAAGATCAATTACTTACAAAATTAAAAGAATGCGGCTTTAACATTAATGAAATATCTAAACTTGCGAGTTCTGAAGAAGAAATTTTTGCCTTTTACGAATATCTCAAAACAAATAGAGAAAATTTACCTTATGAAATTGATGGAGTAGTATATAAGCTAAATGATTTTGCACTGCAAAATAGAATGGGCTTTATTGCACGAAATCCACGCTTTGCTACCGCTCATAAATTTCCTGCAATAATAGGACAAACAAAGTTACTTTCTATTACTGTACAGGTCGGTAGAACTGGTACGTTAACGCCAGTAGCCGAACTTGAACCCATAGAAATAGGCGGGGTCACTGTTAGTAGAGCAACATTACATAATTTCCAAGAAATTGCACGAAAAGATTTGCGGATTAAGGATTATGTATTCCTGCAACGTGCTGGTGACGTTATTCCTAAAATCATGGGAGTTGATTTTGATAAACGTCCTAATGATACAGAAACGTTTGATACTCCTTTATTTTGTCTGTCATGCAATTCTAAATTGCATTATACGCCTGAAGATATTATTATACGCTGTGATAATGGCCTTAACTGCCCTGCTCAGAATTATGAGCGTATCCGTCATTTTGTATCGAAAAATGCTATGGATATTGAGGGGCTTGGGCGTAAGCAAGTTGAGTTTTTAATAGATAAGGGATTGATTAGTAATCCTTTAGATATTTTCTTTTTAAAAGAAAAAAATGACTCTAGCTTAGCAAAACTTGAAAATATGGATGGATGGGGTAAAAAATCAGTAGAAAATCTTTTTAAAAATATAGAAAAATCAAAAAACGTTAGTTTGCCAAGATTTATATATGCATTAGGCATAAGGCATATCGGTGAACAAAATGCTAAATTACTTGCTAGAGAATTTGGCAGCTATAATAATTTTATAGCTCAAATGGAATTGCTTAGAACAAATGAGCCTGATATTTATCAAAAACTAAACAATTTAGAAGGAATCGGTGATAAGATTTTAGTAGATATTATTGATTTTTTTGATGTTAAAGAAAATATTGAGCTTATCAAAAAACTTGGTGAAATATTAAATATTGAAGATTATAAAGAGACTAGAGAACAGAGTAGTTTAACGGACAAGATAGTCGTATTTACCGGTAGTTTACCGACGATATCTAGAGCAGAAGCTAAAGCAACGGCTGAGAAGCTTGGGGCTAAAGTTGCAGTTGGCGTATCATCGAACACGGATTTAGTTGTAGCCGGCGTTGATGCAGGCAGTAAACTTAAAAAAGCTAAAGAGCTTAATATTAAAATTATTGATGAAGAAGAATGGCTTACACTTATAAAAAATGTTTAAAGCAAGGCATTGCTAACTAAATGATAGTAAATAAAAAACTCGATGTCATTCCCGCTTTCGCGAAAATGACATCGGAAAGCTAAACTACACTATAAAACAACTTTTTCTAGGCAATGCTAAACTTTTTGACAAAGATAGAACAGTTATTACAAAACATATTAATAAAATTCTAAAAGAAAGAAAACTATATAGTATGTGCAAATTTTGTACATACTGCCGCTGATGGTAAAACATACCAAGTAGAATACTATAATTTAGATATGATAATATCAGTAGGATATAGGGTAAATTCTAATAGAGGGATCGCTTTCAGAAAATGGGCTACTAACTTACTTAAAGAATGTCTAATTAAAGGTTATAGTATTAATCTACACTGCTTTTACGAAAGATTGCACAGTAAATTATACTATGATATAATATATAATTACTGTAGCTAAATTAGACGAGATGCCTAAATCTACTAATACGAGAAGCCATTAAAAATTATTTACGTGAACTAAAAGAAGATAGAGCAGATGCAGAAACTGCTTTAGCAAGAAGCAATAATAAAAGTGATAAATTACTTACTTCAACAGAAGCAACGGAATTCTTAAAAAAGAAATATGGTTTATAAAGTATATGCTCTATGTCATTCCTGCGAAAGCGGGAATGACATAGAGCCATGCGTGCGAGTTGGTCATAGAAGTGAAATTTATGATTAATTTAAAATGAACTATCGTCATATTTATCATGCAGGCAATTTTGCCGATATAGTCAAACATTTAGTCCTAATTAGTATTTTAGAACAGCTCAAGAAAAAAGAAAAACCTTTTGTGGTTTTAGATGCTTTTACTGGGCCAGGTCTTTACGATTTAAACTCGGAGGCGGCGTCTAAAACTCTAGAAAGCGATACGGGAATTAATAAATTACTGCAAGCTACCGATCCTATTCCTCAGCTCTTACAAACTTTTTTAAATATAATAAATATAGCAGGCAAAAGTCACTACCCAGGTTCACCTTTTATAATTAAGCAATTATTAAGACCAAATGATCGCTTAATTGCCTGCGAACTTCATCCAAGCGATTATTTAAGTTTAAAAAAATTATTACCAAATGATACGCATAATATAGATGCTTATAATGCTATCAAAGCTTTGCTACCATTTAAAGAGAATAGAGGATTAATTTTTCTTGATCCGCCTTTTGAAGTAAAAAATGAGTTTCAAAAATTACTTGAAGCACTTAAAAAAATTAAGCTACGAGTTCTTAATAATACTGTCTTAATTTGGTATCCTATAAAAGATTTATCTTTAGTCCGTGATTTTTACCATAATTACAAAAATATCGGATTTAAAGAAACTATGATTATTGAATATGAGCTTTTAAATAGTGATAAAAATATGGTAAAGTGTGGGTTAATGTTAATTAACCCTCCAAATATTAGAGGAGAATTAGAGCAATTAACAGAATATTTAAGTGGCACTCTTAATTTGAAATTTACATACATTTATCTTTAATGTCTTTTAAAAAATATATCTTTTTACTGTTTATAGTTTTTCTTGTTCAAGGTTGTAGCAGTATTAAAAAATCTAGTGATACTACGTTACTTGCTACTACTTCATCTCAATTAAAACAAAAATATAAAATCAGCCATGCGGATTTAGTAGTACAGTATGATTTAACAAACAAAAATAGCAAATGTATATATGCAAAAAACTTAGGTCTAATAATTAATAACCCTAAACAAAATAAGATTTTTTTACACAAATTACATAATAAAAACCCAGCAGAATTTAATAAAGCAGCCGAAATAAAAATAGCTAATATAAAAGCAGTTGTAACAAAACTACATTCAAAATATAAGTTTCTCTCTAAACCGGAAGCTAGCTATTTTGCAAAAAAACAAACTCATAGGAATAATATCTCAGAATTAACCAAGCTTGATAAAATAATTAGTACAATACCACTTATGATGCCGGAATATGAGCCGAAAATTACTAGCCATTACGGAACTAGGACAAGTCCTCATAAAAAGAAAAGAAAAAAGAAATGTTTCCATAGCGGTATTGATTTACAAGCTAAAAAAGCAGCACCGATATATGCGGCAGCAAGCGGAATTGTTATAAAAGCCGCTAGAGCACCTGATTACGGGAATTTTGTTGAGATTAAACATGGACACAAATTTGTTACGAAATATGCTCATTTAAAAGAAATGTCAGTCAAGGAAGGAAATAAAATTAAGCGTGGTCAATTTATCGGTATACAAGGAAGCACTGGTAATGCAACGGGTGAACATTTGCATTTTGAAATTCTGTTAGATAATAAAGCAATCAATCCGTTTGACTTTATTTTTAACTACTATAAATGTTAAACTATGATCAAACTTTTATATCCTGAATTTTGGCAGAAGCGAAATATTATAGCTTATTTGCTTTTGCCTATAAGCTTGATATATCAATTTTTAGGCTATTTACGAGCTAGTTTAGCACGTCCTATTATGTTGCCTGCTAAAGTTATTTGTGTCGGTAATTGTAGCGTAGGAGGTACGGGTAAGACGCAGATAGTAATGTATCTAGCCAAATTACTAAAAGCTAGAAATGTAAGTTTTGTAATAGTAACTAAGGCTTATGGTAGTAACCTTAAAAGTGCAACTACCATACATCAAGGACATACAGCATTAGAGGTAGGAGATGAGGGGGTAATACTTGCAAAGTACGGAGCAGTTATTGCTACTAAAAATATTAAAGAGATTGTGCCGTTAATTAACGAACTTAAACCTGATATAATAATAGTTGATGATTTCCTACAAAATCCTTATTTTCATAAAGACTTTACTATAGTCTCAGTAGATAGCCAAAGGCTTTTCGGCAACGGTTTTCTAATTCCTGCCGGTCCTTTAAGACAATATCCAAATAAAGCCCTTGATGCAGCTGATTTAATTTTTTTAGTCAGTAGCCACCAAGATAAAATACCGCAGATTTTAACTCCTTATGTCAATAAGTTAATAAATGCTCAAATAGTTCCTTCAAATAATATAGATAAAACTAAAAATTATTTTGCTTTTAGCGGTATCGGTAATCCTGAGCGTTTCTTTGCGACTTTAAAAAATTACGGATTAAATATAACCGGTTACAAAATTTTTCCTGATCATTATAATTATTTACAAGCAGATTTAGAAAATTTATATTCATTAGCTAAAGAGCATAATGCTATCTTAGTTACTACAAGAAAAGATCATGTTAAGTTTAATGATTTAAATAATAATATTGTCTGTCTAGATGTAGAATTATCTATAAACCATCCTGATTTATTAAATGAAAAAATTTTTAAAAAAGCTTAGATATTTAATTGAGTATTTTATCGTTGTTATATTTCTGAAAGTAATAGGAATATTCGGTGTAGATAAAGCGGCGGATATTTGTAGTTTTATAGCAAGAAAAGTCGGTATATTATTTGCTGTTAATAAAATTGCTAGACGAAATATTAAAGTAGTATTCGGTTATATGTGTGATGTTGAAAAAATCATAGATCAAACTTGGGATAATTTTGGTAGGTTTATCGGTGAATTTACATATGTTAGCAAGATGGATGAAGCCGAGTTAGAGCGTAGAATCGCAATAATCGGCATAGAAAATATTAAAAAACTTGAAGGACAACCTTTTTTATTATTTAGCGGTCACTTTGCCAATTGGGATATTAGTATTAAGATTCTTCATAAATTTTATCCGAAAGTTGCCGTAATTTATCGTAAAGCAAATAACCCATATGTTAACAAGTTGGTTAATGAAAGTCGTGCCGGTGATAAATTAAGACTTATACCGAAAGGTCCTGAAGGTAGCAGAGCTTTAGTCAGGGCTATCAAGGAGAGTGAAGCTATTGTTATGCTTGTTGATCAAAAAATGAACGATGGAATTGAAGTGCCTTTTTTAGGGCATCCTGCTATGACTGCAAGCGCCATAGCTAAAATTGCTTTGCAGTATAAATATCCAATTATACCTTGCCAAATCATTAGAACTAAAGGCAGTTATTTTAAAGTAATAGTTCATCCGCAATTAAAGTTGGAGCAAACCGGCGATAATAAAGCCGATTGCTATAATATTATGCTTAATATTAATCAAATGCTAGGAGAATGGGTTAAGCAAAATCCTGCTCAATGGTTTTGGTTTCACAATAGATGGAAGCAATGAAACGTCATTGCGAGCAGCCGTAGGCTGCGTGGCAATCTCGTCCAATATCCTGAGATTGCTTCGTCAATTGCTATGCAATTTCCTCGCAATGACAAAAAAATGAGCCACGGTATGACATTTTAAGAAAGCATAGTCCGTAATTTCTCAAGTACTTCTTGAGCGTGATTTTTAGCATTTACCGACCGCCAAATATGCTTAACTATGCCTTCCTTATCAAGTAAAAACGTAGCTCTATCAATACCCATATATTTTTTACCGAACATTGATTTTTCTATCCATACCCCTAATTGTTCGCATAAATTTGAATTTGCATCAGAGGCTAAATCAAATCCTAAACTATATTTTTCTTTAAATTTATCATGAGAGTCAAGCTTATCTTTGGATACTCCGATAATTACCGTATTAAGTTTATCGAATTCCGGTTTTAGCTTGTTAAAATCTTGTGCTTCAATAGTACATCCAGGTGTATCGTCTTTCGGGTAAAAATATAATATTACGAATTTTCCTTTTAAATCCGATAGTTTAATTACGTTATCTTGACCTATGTGTAAAGATAAATCGGGAAGTTTTTTTCCTAGTTCTAATGTCATAACACCCTCAAATTTATTTGATACAATAACTATATATTCAATATGTACTTTTTAAAATTGCTTTTTATAATTATATTATTTATGATACCGGTATATAATACTTAAGTTTAATTTTTATTAACTATTTCAATAAAGAAAGAGGTTTTATAAGAACTATAAGTGAAGCACTTGAAGAATTACATTAACATCTTAAGGACTCTGCTAAAATTATTACTGTCGATTTTAATAAAAAATGTCATGAAGTAGCAGATAAATTATCCGTCAAAATTAATGATTTAGAGGCATATGCTAAGGATAGTAAAGACCATTCTTTAGAAACTATAAAAGCGCAATATAAAAATTTAACGAAAGAGTTACAGGATTATCAGAAAATTAAAGATGATAAAGTGGAAGAATATAGATAGACTCTTGTGAAAAAACTTGATGATTTAAGTAAGAAAGTTGAACAATATAATAATAAACATAAATAATTGGAGAATATAATGAAAAAATTTTTAATAACCTTAGGTGCTACCGCTACTTTATTATTAACACCTAGTATTTTTGCAGATTTGCCTACCAAGGATGAAACAACAGCAAATGAAGTACAAACTGCAGAAGTAGCTACAAGCAGTACAAAAACAATTACCGAAAACTTACAGGAATTAAAAGACAATTTAACAAATCTAGCACAAACGGGAGCCGATAAATTTAATCAGACCTTAAGCAATACTTATGATCAGATAGCCCAAAGCGTTACAGAGATAAAAAAGAATGTGAAAGATCAGAAAGATAAACAAGGTGAAGAACTGCAAAAATCTATAGATGCTGTAAAAGCAAAAATGGAAGCTTATAAAAAAGCAGGCAGCAAGAAGCAAGAAAAAATACGTCAGCACCTAGTGGATAAATTAGAAGAGCTAAATAAAAATATTAACGAATATAATAACGATGAAGAAAAAGCAAATTCGTAATTTTTTAACGTCATTGCGAGGAGATGCGTAGCATCGACGCGGCAATCTCATAAAGTAGGATCAACTTCTGAGATTGCTTCGTCGCAACTTATAGTTTTTCCTCGCAATGACTGCAGACAATACACCCTTAAAAACCGGTATTATTTATGACTATTACCAAAGCAAAAATTGCAGCTATGTTAAGCTCTAAATTGGGTTTTTCAAATCATTTATGCGAGGAAATAGTTCATACGGTTTTTTCTAATATTTTAGAAATAGCAAAAGCGCAAAAATTAACTTTAAAGAATTTTGGTAGCTTTGAGGTGAAACAAAAAAATCCACGTCCCGGAATAAATTTTCATACCAAAGCACTGGTAATTATAGAATCAAAAAAGCATTTACGTTTTGTCCCTTCTTCTAAATTAAAAGCTTTAATTAATGAATCTACTCGATGAACTTCGTTATAATTTGTTGGCTTGTTGTATATCTCAGAAAATGCTTTTTATGTCATTCCCGCGAAAGTAGGAATCCAGTAAAACCTATAAAAAACTTGTTTTTTTAGGTTTATTGTGTCAATAATGTGTATCAATATTAAGGTTATTTTTGGGACTCCCGCCTACGCGGGAATGACATAAAACGAGCCATGCAACAAAATCTGTATTCGGAGTATATGACAAACAATAAGCTAACAAAAAAATATTATTCTGCTAGTGAAGTGATTAAGCATTTAAATATTGCTTTACATCAATTAAGATATCTAGAGACAAAAAGCCCTGATTTATCTAATTATAAAATAAATAATAGAAAATATTATACTGCTAATGATATTGATCTACTCCAAAAATCTTTAAATAAAGATATTACATCTCTTTCTACCGCTAAAATCGATATATTACTTACCAATTTCCATAATTTGTCTCTTCAAATAAAAAAAATTCTTGCCGATTCCTCGATGACGTGCGTATAGTACTTGTCATATCACGTTTTAAAGAAAAGAACATATTATGACAATAAGACAAATGGTAAAGCCAGTAATTATAGGTATATCTGGTCCTGAATTAACCGATGCCGAAAGAGAATTATTTGAAGAGCATAATCCTTTAGGTGTAGTTTTATTCCGTCGTAATATTAGAAAGAATGATAACGGTGCGCAGGTTAAAGAAGCCCTTATTAAGCTTATTGCAGATATAAAAGAAGTATTAGGGGAAAATACTATCATCTCTATAGATCAAGAAGGCGGTAGGGTACAAAGGCTTATAGCACCGACTTTTTATGACGCTCCGGCTGCTCAAACTTTTACTGATCCCCAAGCATGTAAACAAAATTATAGTGATATTGCGAAAGAGCTGAGAGAAGTAGGCATTAATCTAGATTTTGCACCGGTAGCGGATTTGCTCCACGAAGGAGCAGACAAGATAGTCGGCGATAGAAGTTTTGGTGGGGAGCCGGAAGTAGTCGTGCCTTTATGTTTAGCTGCTATAGACGGATTACAAGAAGAGAAAGTCGGGGCTTGTATAAAACATATTCCGGGCCATGGTAGAGCTACGGTGGATAGCCATAAAAAATTACCGATTGTCGATGTTGATATAGAAGAGTTAGCAAAAACAGACTTTAAAGTATTTAAGGAGCTCGCGAAGCACGATAATATTAAACTTGCTATGACGGCACATATAATTTATAAAGCTCTTGATCCTGAGAATCCTGCCACCCTATCAAAAAAAGTGATAGACTATATTAAAAATAATATCGGCTTTAAAGGGCTGATTATTTCCGATGCAATAGATATGAAAGCTTTAAGCGGTAGTATGGCAGATATGACCAAAGAAGTTTTAGATGCAGGCGTAGATATAGTACTTGAATGTACCGGAGAATTTAACAAAATGTCTGAAGTTCTATGTAGTGTTTCGGAAAGTTCTATAGATAAATTTTCTGACTTGTTTATTGCGTAATGCTATTATTCATTTAATGTCATACCGCGGCTCGACCGCGGTATCTTCTTAGGACCCAGTCTGTGATAAAATGGCTATTAAGGAACTTATCCAATTAATCTAAGTTAAAATTAATTAAACAATTATATTGAAAAAATTTATTTTTACTATTAATCTGTTTTTTAATTTTTAGTTAAAGAATTAATTTTATAAATAAGCTATAGGTAATCTTTACTAAGATATAGAGATATAAAGAATTTTAGGTAGCAGGAGGGGATTTGATTTGTGATATTATTAATCTGCTTAAAGAAGATTTAAATAAAGCAGATATAGAAAATGAGATATATATGCGTCTTAAAGAACCTTATTCTGTTTTAAAAAAGATGAAAAGGAAGGAAGTGCCGATTGATGCATTGAAAGACTTAATTGCATGTAGGATTATAGTTAAATCTAAAGCTCTATGCTATAATGCTTTGGACATAGTTAAGAGTTCTCCGCATTTAGATTGGTTATACACCAAAGATTATATCAATAGACCAAAAAGTAACGGCTATCAGTCTCTTCATAATATAATGCAGCTTTTACACTCTAAACGTAATTTTGAAATACAGATAAGAAGTGAAAATATGCATAAAGATGCGGAGCTTGGTAGAGCAGCTCATTTAAATTATAAAGAAGAACAAGACCGTCATTTGCAAAAAGTTTTTGACATTACTAATGACACGATACTTTTTAAAGCACGTCAAATGGTGAAACAATTTGAAGGATTCGAAGAGCAAATTGTAGAATATGAAAAAGAAATTATGCGTATTTGGCATACTAAATACGACGAAATGCTAAAATGGGCAAATACTGCTGAAGTGCTAATATTTAACAAAGATTAGGGGGATAATTAGTTCGTCATCCAGTGACTTGACCATGGGATCCAGTGCTTGGTGTCATACTGCGAGCTTGTAGCGGTATCCATCTCAAAAAATCAAAAATGTGTACTTATTAAGTTATTTTTTTTGGATCCCGCGGTCAAGCCACGGGATGACACTGATAAGGCATAACGCCAATGTGGTAAAAATATAACATTTATTAAAACTTTATAAAAAAACTATAGCGATGCTTGTAATTATATACAATATATAGTATGCTCAGCCCGTAGTTTAGAAACTATTGAAACAAAATATTAGGTTATTTCTTTATCAAATGTGGGATATCTTGACTCACGTTTGATAAGCTTGTTTTAATACTAGGTACTAAATTTTAACTTAAATATAGGACAAAAATTATGGCTCAAAAACCAAATTTTCTAAAAAAATTAATTTCCGCAGGGTTGGTAACTGCTTCTACAGCTACCATAGTAGCCAGTTTTGCAGGTTCAGCTATGGGTGCTGCTATACAGCAGAATAGAACAACAAACGGCGCTGCTACAACTGTTGATGGTGCGGGATTTGACCAAACTGCCGCTCCTGCAAATGTTGGAGTTGCTCTAAATGCAGTTATTACTGCTAATGCTAATAATGGTATTAATTTCAATACTCCAGCCGGTAGTTTTAACGGTTTGTTGTTAAATACTGCAAACAATTTAGCAGTGACAGTGAGTGAAGATACTACCTTAGGGTTCATCACTAATGTTGCTCATAACGCTCACTCCTTTAACCTTACGCTTAATGCCGGTAAAACTCTTACTATAACAGGTCAAGGTGTTACTAATGCACAAGCTGCTGCTACAAAAAATGCTCAAAATGTTGTTGTACAATTTAATAATGGTGCTGCTATTGACAATAATGATCTTAAAGGTGTAGGAAGAATAGACTTCGGTGCTCCGGCTTCTACATTAGTATTTAATTTAGCAAATCCTACAACTCAAAAAGCTCCTCTTATACTTGGAGATAATGCTGTAATAGCTAATGGTGTTAACGGTACATTAAATGTTACTAATGGATTTATTCAAGTTTCAAATAAAAGTTTTGCTACTGTTAAGGCAATTAATATCGCTGACGGTCAAGGTATCATATTCAATACTGATGCTAATAATGCTAATACTTTAAATTTACAAGCAGGTGGTACTACTATTAATTTTACTGGAACAGACGGTACGGGTAGATTAGTATTATTAAGTAAGCATGCTGCTGCTACCAACTTTAACATTACAGGAAGTTTAGGCGGTAATCTAAAAGGTGTTATCGAATTTAACACTGTTGCAGTAGACGGTCAACTTACAGCTAATGCAGGCGCTGCTAATGCAGTAATAGGTACTAATAATGGCGCAGGTAGAGCTGCAGGATTTGTTGTTAGCGTAGATAATGGTAAGGTAGCAACAATCGATGGACAAGTTTATGCTAAAGACATGGTTATACAAAGTGCTAATGCAACTGGGCAAGTAAATTTTAGACACATAGTTGATGTTGGTGCAGACGGTACTACTGCCTTTAAAACAGCAGCTTCTAAAGTTACAATAACCCAAGACTCAAACTTTGGTAATACTGATTTTGGTAATCTTGCAGCACAGATTAAAGTTCCTAATGCTATAACCCTTACCGGTAATTTTACAGGTGATGCTAGCAATCCCGGTAACACTGCAGGTGTGATAACTTTTGATGCTAACGGTACTTTAGAAAGTGCTAGTGCAGATGCAAATGTTGCGGTGACAAATAATATTACAGCAATTGAAGCATCAGGTGCCGGAGTTGTCCAATTATCAGGAACACATGCTGCCGAGTTACGTTTAGGAAATGCCGGTTCTATCTTTAAACTTGCTGACGGTACAGTTATAAACGGTAAAGTTAACCAAACTGCTCTTGTCGGCGGTGCTCTTGCAGCCGGTACTATTACCTTAGACGGTAGTGCTACAATTACCGGCGATATAGGGAACGCTGGCGGTGCTGCTGCGTTACAACGCATTACTTTAGCTAACGATGCTAAAAAAACATTAACACTTGGTGGGGCAAATATTATCGGTGCTGGTGGTGGAACGATTGATTTGCAAGCTAACGGTGGTACTATTAAATTAACAAGCACTCAAAATAATATTGTAGTTGATTTTGATTTAGCTATAGCTACTGATCAAACAGGCGTTGTTGATGCGAGTAGCCTAACAAATGCTCAAACTTTAACTATTAACGGTAAAATCGGTACTATTGGAGATAATAATAAAACTCTTGGACAATTTAATATTGGCTCAAGTAAAACAGTTTTAAGTAACGGTAATGTTGCTATTAACGAGTTAGTTATTGGAAATGACGGTGCAGTACAATTCGCTCATGATACTTATTTAATAACAAGAACTACAAATGCTGCCGGTCAAGGTAAAATAATATTTAATCCTGTTGTCAATAATGGTACAACTCTTGCAGCCGGTACAAATTTAGGTAGTGCTACAAATCCACTTGCAGAAATTAATTTTGGATCTAAAGGGGTTAATGTTGATACTGTATTAAATGTTGGTGAAGGTGTAAATTTATATGCTACTAATATTACTACTACCGATGCTAACGTAGGTTCTTTCGTCTTTAATGCCGGTGGAACAAATATAGTAAGCGGTACAGTCGGTGGACAGCAAGGTAATAAGTTTAATACTGTAGCATTAGAGAACGGTACTACTGTTAAGTTCTTAGGTAATGCAACATTTAACGGTAACACTACAATTGCAGCTAATTCTACCTTACAAATCGGTGGTAACTATACTGCAGACTGTGTTGCATCTGCCGATGGTACCGGTATAGTAGAATTCGTTAACACCGGTCCTATTACCGTAACATTAAACAAACAAGCTGCACCTGTTAATGCTTTAAAACAAATAACGGTTTCTGGTCCCGGTAACGTAGTGATTAATGAGATAGGTAATGCAGGTAATCATCATGGTGCCGTGACTGATACGATTGCTTTTGAAAATTCAAGTTTAGGTGCAGTTGTATTCTTACCTAGAGGCATTCCATTCAATGATGCAGGCAACACAATGCCTTTAACAATTAAAAGTACCGTAGGTAATAAAACAGCTAAAGGTTTTGATGTTCCTAGCGTGGTTGTTTTAGGTGTTGATAGTGTCATCGCTGACGGTCAAGTAATCGGTGATCAAAATAATATCGTAGATCTAGGTCTTGGAAGCGATAACGGCATAATCGTTAATGCTACTACATTATATGCAGGTATCAGTACTCTAAACAATAATCAAGGTACTGTCACACTTAGCGGTGGTGTTCCTAATACCCCTGGTACAGTTTATGGCTTAGGCACAGGTATTGGCGCTTCAAAGTTCAAGCAAGTAACGTTTACTACAGACTATAACAACTTAGGTAATATTATTGCAACTAACGCAACAATTAATGACGGTGTAACTGTTACTACAGGCGGTATAGCCGGAATAGGTTTTGACGGTAAAATTACTCTTGGAAGTGTTAACGGTAACGGTAATGTAAGATTTGCTGACGGTATATTGTCTAATTCTACAAGTATGATTGGTACTACTAAAGCTAATAATGGTACTGTAACTTATTTAGGTAATGCATTCGTCGGTAATATAGGTGATTCAGATACTCCTGTAGCTTCTGTTAGATTTACAGGTAGTGATAGTGGTGCAGGATTACAAGGAAATATTTATTCACAAGTCATAGACTTTGGTACTTATAACTTAGGTATTGTAAATTCTAATATAATTTTAGGCGGCGGTGCTACTGCTATTAACGGTAAAATCGATCTTGTTACAAATACTTTAACATTTGCAAGTGGTACTTCAACATGGGGAAACAATACTTCTATTGAAACTACTTTAACATTAGCAAACGGTAATATAGGTCACATCGTTATCTTGGAAGGTGCGCAAGTTAATACAACAACCACAGGAACTACAACCATTAAAGTACAAGATAATGCCAATGCAAATTTCAGTGGTACACAAACTTATACTTTAATCCAAGGTGGTGCTAGATTTAACGGTACTTTAGGAAGTCCCAACTTTGCTGTAACCGGAAGTAATCGTTTCGTAAATTACAGTTTAATACGTGCTGCTAACCAAGATTATGTAATAACACGTACTAACAATGCAGAAAACGTAGTTACTAATGATATCGCAAATAGTCCGTTTGGAGGTGCACCGGGTGTAGATCAGAACGTTACAACATTTGTAAATGCAACTAATACTGCAGCATATAATAATCTTCTTTTAGCTAAAAATAGTGCTAATTCTGCTAACTTTGTTGGAGCTATCGTTACCGATACAAGTGCGGCCATAACTAATGTACAATTAGATTTAGCTAAAGATATCCAAGCTCAACTTGGTAACAGATTAGGTGCTCTTAGATATTTAGGTACTCCTGAAACTGCTGAAATGGCTGGACCTGAAGCTGGAGCAATATCGGCTGCGGTTGCTGCAGGTGACGAGGCTATTGATAATGTAGCTTACGGTATATGGGCAAAACCTTTCTATACTGATGCACATCAAAGTAAGAAAGGTGGTTTAGCTGGTTATAAAGCTAAAACCACCGGTGTCGTAATCGGTTTAGATACGCTAGCTAACGATAATTTAATGATCGGTGCTGCTATCGGTATCACTAAAACTGATATAAAACATCAAGATTATAAGAAAGGTGATAAAACCGACGTTAACGGTTTCTCATTCTCTCTATATGGTGCCCAGCAGCTTGTTAAGAACTTCTTTGCTCAAGGTAGTGCAATATTTAGCTTAAACCAAGTGAAGAACAAAAGTCAGCGTTACTTCTTCGATGCTAACGGTAATATGAGCAAGCAAATTGCTGCCGGTCATTACGATAACATGACATTTGGTGGTAACTTAACAGTCGGTTATGATTACAATGCAATGCAAGGTGTGTTAGTAACTCCAATGGCAGGACTTAGCTACTTAAAGTCTTCTGACGAAAACTACAAAGAAACCGGTACAACAGTTGCAAACAAGCAAGTTAACAGCAAATTTAGCGATAGAACCGATTTAATAGTAGGTGCTAAAGTAGCCGGCAGTACTATGAACATAACTGATCTTGCGGTATATCCAGAAGTTCACGCTTTTGTGGTTCACAAAGTAACCGGTAGATTATCTAAAACTCAGTCTGTATTAGACGGACAAGTTACTCCGTGTATCAACCAGCCTGACAGAACCACTAAAACATCTTATAATTTAGGTTTAAGTGCAAGCATAAGATCTGATGCTAAGATGGAGTACGGAATCGGTTACGATGCTCAGATTTCAAGTAAATATACTGCACATCAAGGTACTCTAAAAGTCCGTGTAAACTTCTAATCGCTCCCGATTAGCAAGTTTATAAGTTCCTCCAGAAAAAAGCCCTCTTTGAAAAAAGGGGGCTTTGTTTGTTCTTTCTTCCCGCCTACATGCCTTGTTGCATGGCTCAAAACCTATTACATCCCCGCGTAGGCAGGGATCCAGAAAAAAGCGAGATAAATCGAGCTTTTAATTTTACAAACTTATTGTGTATAATCTTTAAATTACTGGAGTCCCGCTTTCGTGGGAAGGACATAAACGAGCCATACAACAACCCTCAGCCTATTCGAGAATGACATCACCTACTTTTCCCCCCGTGCAATACCTTCACTAACCTCAAATTTTATTGACTTCTAGTTGAAAAGATATAAATTTTACAGCTAAGAATTTAAAATTAATAAATATTATGAAAAAAATATATGTTAGTGATTATTATGTTTCTAATAAGCGGAAGTATATTTGCTCAAAGCCAAATATCCAATTTCGTTGTACCGGTTAGCTATTTTATAAATCATGTATCCCAATTGGAAAAACTTAAAGGAAAATCTTAATAAATATAAGCAATCTAGTGTAGTAGGGATAAGCTGTATGGGTAAAACACAGCTTGCTAGAATGTACGCTTATGAAAATAAAGATAACTATAACATAATTTGGTTGATTGATTGTAATCTAAATATAGAGCCGCAATTACTCAAATTATCTAAAACTATTAATACCGAGGTAAAATTACCGGTGATTTCAGAAGATATGGCAGTGATGAAGAAAGATTTAATGGTTTATTTAGTAAGTAAAGATAAATGGTTATTGGTGTTTGAGAATTTAAAAATAGGCGAGAATAAGTATTAATTGGGAGTATAAAGGTAATATTATATTTGTACCCAAGACGATGAATTATTATCTAACATAGTCAAAGCAAACGCTTTCACTAAGCCGGAAGCTGCATTACTTGCAAAAAATATATTGGAAAATAAAAATCTGGAATTAATAAATTGTTTGACTCAAGCATTTGGAGGTTATCCGATTCTCATAGTTCAAGGAGCACAAATATTAAATCAAATACAAGGTTTAAACTTAGAGAAATACAAGAAAAAGATAAAAGCCTCTAAGGATAAAATTGAGCTAAATATAAAACTTGTTAGCAATGAATTAAAGCCTAGTGCCAAGAGATTACTAGATGGGATAGCATTGCTTAATAATCAAAGTGTTTCAAAAGAATTATTAAATTCTATTACTGAAGATAAGCATAGTCTAGATGATGATATTTATCAGTTTTCTAAATTTGCTTTGATCTCTAATATTGAACCTAATGAAGTTAATCCGATATTTGAAATGCATGATGGAAAAAATATTACAAATAAATAGAGATAAAGGAAATAAAGAATATCTTAAACGTAGTGTTACTAATCTTTTAAATTCTATACCTAAAAGTTTAGTAAAGGGGCGTATTTTTAGAAATGCTAAAACTATACCGGATTAATTACAAAAAATGCAGAAAAATACGATATATCAATATATAAAATTTTAGAGTTATAAATTTATTAATACAATATGCTAATTCTTCCGATTTATATAACTCAAAAAATTAGTAAATTGGTTTGATAAAAACGATCAAAAAGGTAAATTTAAATTATGGACAATGAATAATGAAGAAAAATTTGCTTATGCTGCATATTTAGGATGCATAGGGTGGTATTATAGAACTTGGTCAAATCCTAAAAAAGCAATTGAATAGATACGAAAGCTAAGCAGGTATTTGATGAAGTGAAAGTATATGATTCCATAAAATGTGATGTAGTTTTCGGTTCGGCTATATCCAATATTCAGCTAGGAAATCTAGAAGAAACAGAAAAAAATATCCAAATGATGGAAGATATGTTCAATCAAAATCTAGTAGATCAAACTGACATAGCAACTATATATTATGCAAAAGCTAAATTATTTAATATCTAAGGTAAAAATTATGAAGCATGAAGAAGAATTGACGATACTATAAATGCTTGTATCGAAAACGGGATGAAACCTCAAGATTTATTTCTTACCGGTTCATATCTCATTAAATTAGATGTATTAAATAATCTTAAGAAATATAAGGAAGCTCTTTCTTTATTAGAATAAGTATATGATATGAATAAGTCGAGTAAAAAAGAGACAAATCAAGTATTTGGACGAATTTTTACCCAAAAATCAAGAGCAAAACTAGGTTTAGGTGATGTTACCGAAGCTCTAGAATAAAAAAGCTAAAGCAATTTTTCTTAATGATCCAACTAGACCTAACAAAGAGATTATTATATCACCGGATATAGATTTGGCAAAAACGTTTGTTGCTGAAGGGGATGCACTAGTGTTACTTGAAGGGGATGCACTAGTGTTACTTAATCAAAATGAGGAGGCGGTAGATGCTTATGCTACTGCTGAAAATATATATTGGAATAATTATAAAGAAAATATGAAAAATGTGTATGAAATAAGTAATATGTATTTTGCAGAGTTGTACTTTACCTAAGAAATTTTGGTATGAAAAATTCCGTAATAATCAGATAGAACAATTCGGTGCTGATCATCCGAATAGTATTAAAATTTTAAACCTTAAATGTGATGGTGCAAATTAGCTAGAATTTTTTCTGATTAGTGCAATAAAAAAACCGGACGCGGTAAGAATAATTCCAAGCCAAATAAAGCTTATCATTGGCTTGTAATATATTTTAGCATGGATTATATCGTCGTCTATATTACTTAAAACTGCGTAAAGATCATATAATAAGTAAGAGTATATATCACTTTCTTGCGATAAACTCTTTTCAACGATATAAAGTCTATTTTCCGGCTTTAATATAGTTATATTACGGCTATTATCCTCAAGCCAAAATTCAGCGATTTGTCTATAATAATTTTTACCTTGAGCAAACTTAATATTTTGCAATGTTACTTTAAATTCGTTAAATGTTTTACTTGTTCCTACTCTGCCGGTAAAATCCATTTCACTTTGTAATAATGTATTCATAGTAATACTAAAACTAATTAGTGCAAAACCAAAATGCCCAAGGATCATACTAGCGTTACTTGCTTTAAGTCTATTTCTACAATAATTAGTTTTAACCAAAAGATAATGAATATTATGAAGCATAAGAAATATAGATGCGATTATAGTTAAAATCGATATAACACTAAATGTTACTTTTAATGATATTAAATAAGTAATTATTAGAGATAATATTAGAATTATAATATGTTTTTTAATAGAGCTGCTGGTAGTAAATAATCCTATGGTACCAAGAATAGGGATAACGAATATAATAAAATTATTAACAAAAAATGTTTCACTAATAATAATAGATTTATCGTCGAATAAAGAGTAAATTGGCGGATAAAGTGTGGCAGCTATTAGCACAATAAGGCTAAGAAGGAGGAATATATTACCAAGGAGTATGGAGTTTCCACAATTCGTCATTGCAAAGGCACGAAAGTGGCTGTGGCAATCTCGGTTAGTTTCCTGAGATTGCTTCGTCAATGCTAATGCATTTCCTCGCAATGATGTGGTAGTATACCACCCAATACTACCAATCCCCATAATCAAAAATATCCCAAGCAAGTATATTCGTCTCTCAGGTGAGAATGCAAAAGAGTGAATTGAGGTAATAAAACCGGAACGTACTAAAAAAGCACTAAATATTACTAATAAAAAAGTAATGATGGATAAAATTACTGTCCAGTTTTGCATACGTCTGGTTTTTGTTGTTACAATTATAGAATGATGGAGCATAATTCCGGATAACCAAGGAAATAGTGAAATATTTTCTACCGGATCAAAAAACCAAAATCCGCCCCAGCCGAGTTCTCTATATGCCCACCAAGAACCAAGGCTAATTCCTATGGTAGTAAATAAGATACCGATATTGGAAAATGTTTTGAGAAGTCTTATGTCATTAATGGATTCCCGCTTTCGCGGGAATGACATAAGTGGGTATGAGAATGACATAGCAGCACAAACAATAGTAAACGGTACTACATAGCTAACATAGCCTAAATAAAGCAGAGGAGGATGGATGCTCAAAGCAATATCTTGTAGCATTGGGTTTAAGCCTAACCCTTCTTTAGGAACGAAAGAAAACACGTTAAAAGGATTGGAGGTAAAGTAAATAAAGCTGCTAAAAAATAATTGTATGGCTGATAGAATAATAATAGATAACAATTTAAGACGGTTATCTTCAAGTAAAAATATATAACAGCAACTAACGATTTGTAATAAACAAAACCATAATAACATTGAGCCTTCGTGGCTCGACCAACTACCGGCTATTTTATATATTAAAGGTTTTAAAGTACTGGAATTTAAGAAAACATTTTGTAGTGAAAAGTCAGAGATAATAAAAGAATAGACTAGGGTAAAAAAGGCAAGTATAGTACATGAGGCAGCTATGTAGAAGGGGCAAGTAATGAGGTAGTTGTCATTCCCACGAAAGCGGCAATCCAGTCTATAAAATAGAGATTTTTTATGGCTTCCCGCTTTCGCAGGAATGACATAAAAGACAAAAGACAAACCGATAACCGACAAGTACATTGTTGTTAGTAGTAAAAAATTACCGATTTCACTCACTGCTTATTGTTGCCTCGGTAGTAGGTAATACGGTAATTTTTACGCTATCAATCTTATTGGCAATTTTCTTTAAAATAATTACCTTTAAATTAAATATTTCAATTACTTCCCCTTGATTTGGAATTCTAGCAATTTTATGGATTATTAATCCTGCTATAGTGTTTGCATCTTCATCCGATAAATTCCAATCAAGTTCTCGGTTAATATCTCTAATAGTCGTAGTTCCTTTTATAATGAACTCGGTATTAGACTTCTTAATAATTTCATTATTAAGTCTATCATGTTCATCAGTAATGGGTCCTACGATTTCTTCTATAACATCTTCAAGAGTAATAATACCTAGTAGAGTACCATACTCATCTACAACACAAGCAAAATGATTATTACGTTCTCTAAATGCATGTAGCTGGTCTACTACAAGTGCATTCTCAGGGATAAACCAAGGTGGAGTTAGAAGTTTATTAATATCAACTTTTTTTGCATCATTATTATTTTCGTATAATGCTTTAAGCAAATCTTTGAGATTGAGAATCCCTATTATATTATCTCTATTATCTTGCCACAAAGGTATACGTGTATGAGCACCCGATAATAAAGTTTTAATTATCACTTCATGAGGTAGGTCGATATTAAGGGCTATAATACTACTTCTGTGAGTCATAATTTCCGATACCGTCATATTACGTATATCTAATATCCCGCCGAGCATATTACGATCAGATTTATAAACTCCGCCTTCTTGATGGTAATGCTCAATCACGCCTCTTACTTCTTCCGTTCCTGATATTTGAGGATTTAAATTAATACGAAATATGAAGCAAAATATTTTTGTAATGTAATCAAGAGCAATATTAATAGGTTTGAAAAGCTTTAAAAATATTACGATAGTTGAAGCCATTTTTAATGCTAATTGTTCAGGTTTAGCAACGGCTATTGCTTTCGGTACTACTTCGGCAAAAACAATAATTATAAAAGCCATAACGCCGGAAGCAACAATGGGTCCATTATCTCCAAGAAAGCTAATAAAGAGAGTAGTAGCAATAGTGGTACAAACAGTATTGATTAAACTATTACCTATTAATAAAGTTCCTATGACCTTTTCTTTTTTCTTAAGAACCTCTAAAATTGTTTTAGCACGCTTATTACCGGCGATTTTAAGCTTATGAATCTTCCCTGGGGAAGAAGCGGTAATAGCAGTTTCGGTAGCGGCAAATAAAGCAGATAAGGCGATCATTATTATAATAACGATCACAAGTATGGTAGTCATTCTTTGTTAAAATATAAATTAACTATAAATAATTATATTAGTAATTATAGATTTTGCCTAATGTTTTTTTGTTATCAACGACTCCTTTCAGTATCTTTTGTTTTTCGGCTGTTAATAAGATTGTGAAATTTGTTATTTGTCGATGATGTCTTGCGTGATTCGTGTCCAATCGTTATTGCTTGTTGCTGTATTAATAATGTATTAGCTTGAGCTTGCCTTAAATTTATACCTTGGTCTTTAGATTCTTCAGTAGTTAGAATTTTTTGCCCTTTAGAGAGTTTGATCGCACTATCGCATACGAAAACTCCGCAATCATATACATTTGCTTGTTGCTTGGTATTTAGGTCTGTTATTTTTGCATCGGGATAAATTTCGGTAATATATTCTGTTACTTTTGGTTGAGATTCCAATGGCTCACCATAGGGATCATTATACATAAAGTTTATATTACCTTTATCATCTTTACTAGCCATTAAGAGTAACCAATGTTTATGTCCTGTATTTAGTGGTATAATTGCAGGCTTATTATCTAGTATTAAATCCTCTACTGTAACACGAAGAGTATCTTTTAGTATTTCCGGCTCTTCTAAAGAGGCATGATGAAATATAGAGAACATATTCTTATCTATATTTGCTTCCAATATATTTTTGATATCATCTTCAGTGTATAAATAAGTAGGTTGTTTTATATTTCCTGTATTATAAACACCAACTTGATCTTCAGTATTTATAACCAGTGATGATTTTTTTTCAGGTATCTGCTGTTTTGGTTCTATTATTGGTTTGGCTAATTGTTGTTCTGCTTTTAGAGATTCCTTATACATTTCCTGTGGAATTCCTAATTTTTCCCATGGTTTTTGATTATTAGCGGGAGCTTGTTGTTGCGGTGGATTTATAGAAGATGCAACAGTGGTTAGTGGTTCTTCTGTTATTGTCGGCTTTGCTTCCGTGGTTGGAGTTGTTGATTCGTGAGTTTTAGGTTCTTCTTTTTTGCCGAATATTGCTTCTTTAAAACTAGTTATTATATCTTTAAAATAGTTAAAAATTCTTTTAAAAAAACCTTGCGGTTGTGGTTGGTTTGCTTTTGGAGGTTCATATGATATTGTTTGTTCTACTTGTATATCCTTAGGTCTATCATTCATAACTTTCTTTGTATTAATAAAATTAAAGTCAATAGGATTTACATCAGTTTTACCTAAATCTTTTTGAAATTGCCTAGATATTTGTGATACATATTTTTTTAAGTTTTCAGCAGCATTATTTGCATCTTTTAAGATTTCATTAATTTCGAGTTTCAATCCGTAAATTTGATCTTCAGAGGTAATACCGAATTTAGCAGTGATAAGATTTGTTGCTTCGTCTGCAGAAAGAGGCCAAGTTTCTATAATCACTCTACCGCCTTGATTTTTAGCGTTTTTTATTATTTTATCTAGCTTTTCTTTATCAGGTATTGTACCGGAAAGTAATTGATCAATTTTACGATCAGATACAAGATTATTAAAAACAGATGTTACTAAATTTATATCCGTAATTGTAGTGGCTTTATCTTTTGGTACTATACCATCGGCTATAGATAAATTTTGATCTGCTTCATTTGTAAAAAAAACATGATCAACTTTTTTCATAATTTGCTTCCAATAAGCTTCTAGTGCAGAATTTTGGGGTAATGAATTATATTGATCAAAAGTAATAGTAGTTTTTATATTTAAATTTTGTAAATTAATTAAATCTTGTACCTTAAAAATGGGTTGTATATTATTGTTATTAAGTTGAATATTAAAAATCGGTGTTTTGCCCTTTTTGTGGGATTCTTGTAAGATCTCCGAAAAAATACGTTCTTTATCGGGTATATGTGATGCTTTATTAACTTCTAGCCGGATAATAGGCAGTTTATTTTGAGTTTCCTGCTTGTTTATTTTCTCTAATATCCGATCTTCATCTCCAAGTAACAGAGTAAATATAATAGGCGCAGCCATTACTAACCTTTATTAAAAGAATGTTGGGTTCTGTGAAAATTTCTAATTGATTTGCTATTTTAAGATATTTTTGAGCAAAAATTATAAGGTTTTTGAAGGAATAGTTATTCATATTGCAAAAAAATCTTATAATTTGCAGCAAAAAAGAGCCAAAATTAAATCTTTTTAGAAATCTTCACAGAATCTACATATAATTATTAGAATTTTTGAGCTTTAAATCAAGCTATATTTAATAATCTGTGCTTTAGCTTATATAATTTATCCATTTTATGTGCTAATGCATGGTTATGTGTTACCATAATAATTGCGGTATTTTGTTCTTTTGCTACTTTTAAAAATAAATTAAATACTTCATTTGTAGTTTTGGGATCTAAATTACCTGTCGGTTCATCTGCTAAAATAATTTTCGGCTTATTAATTAAGCTCCGAGCTATAGCGACCCGTTGTTGTTCTCCTCCCGATAATTCTCCAGGCATATTATAGAGTTTTTTCCCAAGCCCTAAATCATCTAATATCTTTGTTGCATCTTCTATTGCTTCTTTTTGATCAAGACCACTAATAAGCCTTGGCATAATAACATTTTCAAGAGCGGTAAAATCTTTAAGTAAGTGATGTTGTTGATAGATAAAACCTAAATAATGAAGACGAATTAGATGATATTTTTGATACTTGCTATTTGGTATGATGACTTGACCTTTTGTAGGTTTATCAAGCAAGCCGGCAATATGTAGTAAAGTTGATTTGCCGCTACCTGAAGAACCTATTATAGCGATTAATTCACCTTCATTAACCGTTAGATTAAGATCATCTAGTACTCTAACAATAGTTTTGCCTTGGCTGTAATGTTTTGAGATATTTTTTAAAATGAGGACTGTATTATTCATATCTTAGGGCATCCACGGGATTTAATTTTGAGGCTCTATAAGAAGGATAAATTGTCGCAAGAAAACACAATATTATAGATAAAGAGGTAATTAAAATAATATCCTCAGCTCTTACTTTTGAAGGTAAACTATAAAGAAAATAAATAGCTGCCTCGAAAATTTTAGTACCGGTTATACGCTCCAAATAATTCTTGATAGTTTGAATATTATAAGAAAAGGTAACACCAAGGATTACACCTAGTGTTGTGCCAAGTAATCCTATAAACATTCCATTATAGATAAAAATAAGCATTATTTGCTTAGTGCTTGCTCCCATAGTTCTAAGAATTGCAATGTCTGAAGTTTTATCTTTAACAAGCATAAATAAGCTTGAAATAATATTAAATGCGGCAACCGTAATAATTAAAGATAGAATAGTAAACATAGCCGTACGCTCAACAGCAAGAGCACTTAAAAATTGTGAATTTAAGGTTTGCCAATTAAATACATATAGGGTTGGACCTAAGAGTGATTGTATTTTATGTGAATATGTGAGAGCTTTATCGGGATCTAGACTATTAATTTCGATTAAATTAATATCGTTGCCGAGAGATAAGAAATTTTGTGCTGCGGTAAGCGGCATTAATATCGTTGTCAAATCATAATCATACATACCGCTATTGAAAATTGCTATAACTTTAAATTCTTTTGATCTTGGCATACTGCCAAAGGTGGTAGAAACTGAATTCGGTGAAATTAATCTAATCTTATCCCCAACGGTTACGCCTAAATTGCTTGCTAATTGTTCTCCGAGTGCTATTACGTTTTTGCCGTGAAAATTATCAAAACTACCAAAATTTACATTTTTAAAAATTTCATTTCTTACACTTAGATCCTTTAATTTCATACCTTTAACAAGCACACCGCTATTATTACTTTTACCAAGAGCCAAAGCTTGACCGTGCGCAATGAATGTTACATGTTTTATATAATCTTGTTTTAGGAGTTTGGCTTTAATCTCTTCATAGTTATCAATACTACCACCTTGCCGATTTATCACTATATCCCCATTTAAGCCGATAATATTTTTAGTAAGCTCTATATGAAAACCGTTCATAACGGACATGACTACTATCAATGCTGCAACGCCGATCATGACGCCCACTAAAGAAAAGGCAGAAATAATAGAAACAAACTTTTCGTTTTTCTTAGCTCTAAAATATCTGAAAGCTATCTTGAAGATAAAATTGTTATTGATCATTTGTTTATTTTTTCTTACATCCGTTTCTAGGTTATTCCTGTGTGAATTAGCTTTTTTGTCATTGTGAACAGCCGTAGGCTGTGTGGCAATCTTATGAAATAATAACAAATGCCTGAGATTGTTTCGTCAACACTTACAGTTTTTCCTCGCAATGACGACACAATTGATGACATAAAGACATCTACACGTTACTAGAAATCTCAAAGACTTTAGCATACTTAAATAATTTAGGTAATGTTACTAACCCAAATAGTGTAACACTGGATATAGTAATGCCAAGAGGAGTAAAAGTACCGTTATATAAAAATCCTACTAATTGCAGCCCAAATGCCGTTAAAATCAATCTAGCCACAGTGAAAATAGCCGTCATACGAGCTTCACCGTCCGGAATAGCTTCTAAAAGCAATGGCCATAATATGTTAATCGGATATATCACGCCAAGAGATAATAATAAAGTAACTATTGTTATGGTTAAAGGATTATTAATATTATATACAACTAATATGCTATTGCCTAGTAGGAATAGTATTATAAATATAACTCCAAAATATAAGCAATTTTTAATACCGAATTTTTTAAAGCAATAACTGCTTGAAAAGCTCATAATTGAGAATAGAGCTGCCATTGCTCCTTGATAAAATCCGAAATATTCTAAAGTTACACCTAAATCTTGCATATATAAAATAGGAGCAATCCCAATAAATATCCAATATCCTTGTGCAAGAAATATCATTGTAAGTATATAATATATAGCTTTTGGCGATTTGAAGATAGGTATATATTCTTTTAAAGAAGTACGTATTTTTTTATTAACTTCTCTTTTTGGCATAAATAATATACCAAGAATTAGGCTGATCAAACCTACTATAAGCAACAAAACAAAATTGCCACGCCAGCCCCAAAATAAATTGACATAGCTACCTACAACTGGTGCTATTGCCATAGAAAGGGCAATAGTGCCGTTTAAAATGCCCATGAATCTTTGCTGTTCTTGTACCGAATAAATATCGGCAAGAACAATATATACTAGTACTGCAACCGATGATATCCCGCATCCTTGCAAAAATCTTCCAAATAATATCGCTGCACAATTATTTGCAAATATACAAAATAAAATACCAAGATTAAAAATCAGTAAACCGAGTATAATAATCGGTCTGCGTCCGTACCTATCTCCTAAATTACCGACTATAAGCGAAGTAATACAATAAGCAGTTAGATTAACACCAAGTAGTAACTCTGTCATAAAAGTTGAAAGGTTGAATGTATCTTGTATTTCAGGAAGACTTGGAATTAATAAATCTATTTCCGCTCCAGCGAGTATTCCATGATGATTACGGTAATAATTAATTGTTAGTTTGAGGTTATTTTAGCAAAGTATTATTGAAGCCGAAAGCCTTGCGCGATGTCATCCCTGCGAGGCATTGTTGCATAGATACCAAGTCGTCATTGCGAGCGAACGTTAGTGAGCATGGCAATCTCAGGAATTCTTCCCATTGTAAATTTTCTCGCAATGATGGAAAAACCGATCCACGCAACAACATTTTTGCGGGAATGACATAAATAAGGACGCAGGAATGGCAGCAAAGCCACACAACAAGTTAGCTTTCTATATTCTTATAGCTTACAATAATTAGTGTATTGTTTTACTAAAGAAAGAATAAATGAATAATTATGCTCGTCTAGCAATTTTTATTTATCAGGAGTATATACATGATACGATAACAGGAAGACTGAAAGGAAGTGCAAGCAGAAACTTTTAGTAATATATGTTAATAATAATGATTTCTAAGATGTGGGACTATTAACAAAATAAATTTTAAAGCTAATTAAATTTATTTTTACTGCAAATTATAAGGCTTTTTTAAAATAAGATTAACTATTCCTTCAAAACTCTTATTAATTTTCGCTAAAAATTCTTTTTAATTATCAATTAAAATTATTTTGTTCCCAGTCCCCTATCAATTTTAAAAATTAATTAAAATATTACTGATTAATTCCTAAAGCTTGTTTTTGAGTATCGGTAGTATTCTCCATTACCCACTTTTGAACATCAGGACTTAACATATTATACTGATCTGCTGTTAAACTAGCAACCCAAGCTTGTTGATCGTCAGTACTCATAGCTTGTATTTGGGTTGTTGTAACTGAAGTTGGGGCAGGCATTTGCATTGATGAAGCAAATACTGAGCTCGCGAAAGTTAGAATTAATAAAATCTTTAATAAATTTTTCATTTTGTAAACCTTTTTTGTTTTGTAATTACGATTATAACAAAGCTACGGCAGCTTTCAAGCTAAATTATATTAAACATTTAAATTTTTTATACTAAGGAACTTTTATTGTAATAAATATATCAATTATATACTTTATTGTCATTCCCGCGAAAGCGGGAATCTAGTAAAAAGCGTTCAGTCTCATATCGTGGCTTGACCATGGGAGCTTGTGTCACAGATTATGCCCTAAGATACCACGCTCAAGTCGTGGTATGACATTAAGGTTGACTGGATTCCTGCTTTCGCAGGAATGACATACCCCTTTATATTGTTAACTGCTCTCTGCAAATATTTCGATAAATTTCTGAGTTTTTAGATAAATCATTATGTGATCCTTCAGCGACTACTTCTCCTTTATCTATGACTAAAATATAATCAGCTGATTCTATACTACTAATGCGATGGGCAATTGATATAATAATGTTCCCTCTCATTATTTTTTTTATAGACTCTAGTAATTTCTGTTCACTCATCGTATCTAAAGCACTCATTGCCTCATCAAGAAGCAAAATTTGCGGCATGCGTAGTAATGCTCTAGCAATAGCTATTCTTTGTTTCTGTCCTCCTGATAATCTAACCCCTCTTTCACCGATTTTAGCATTTATACCGTCATGAAGTTTAGCAGCAAATTCTTCTATTCCTGTAATTTTTATTATCTCATTTATTTCGTCGTCGCTTGCTTCATTATTACCAAATATAATATTTGATTTTATAGTGCCGGAAAAAATGCTAGCCTCTTGAGGAACATAGGCAATTAACTTACGAATTTCAGCAGGATTTAAAAGAGTGATATCTTGATTGTTAATAAGGATAGTGCCGTTTTCTTGCCGGTAAAAACGCAGCAGTAACTGCATCACAGTACTTTTGCCTGAACCTGATCTACCTACAATACCAAGAAACTTATTGGCATTTATCTTCAAAGACATATTATTAATAATCCTTAAATTAGGTCTTGAATGATAGGTAAAATCAACATTTTTGAATTCTATCGAGATTGGATCGGAATTATTTAATTCTAAATAATTATTATATGCTATAGGTGTCTTATCTATAATTGTAATTATTCTCTCAAGGGCTGTAACAGGTAAATGCATTTCGCTTAGTAGCTCAAAAATACCGCCACAGCTAACTCCGGCGATAATCGCATAATAAATAAACGAGATAATTTGTCCCGCAGATAAATGACCTTTCACTATATCTGAAGCTCCGATCCAAACGACTAAAGTAATCGCAAGAAATATAACGGCTATTGAAATCGCAAAGAATAAAGCACGAATTTTTAAACGGGTTTTGCAGTATATTAAATAGTTTTGTAATTTAGTGTCAAAATCGGCAATTTTGTTTATTTGATGGTTAAAAGCATAAATAGCTCTAATATTATTAAAAGTTTCATCAATATCCGATGCTAAAAGTGACTTAGATTCTAGAGCTTTTTTAGATAAAACCTTAACATGCTTGCCGAATTTAATTAAAGGAATTAATAAGATAGGAATGGTAATAATTACTATAGAAGCGAGTTTAAAGCTTTCAAAAAACATTAATGTAATGCCGCCAATTAGCATCACCGAATTGCGAATAAAAAAAGATAAGAAATTAACGATGAGAGTAGATATTTGATCTATATCATTTGTTAGGCGTGAAATTATATCGCCGATTTTTAGTTCTTCAAACTCTTCAATTTCATAATTAATTAAATTACTATAAGCTTCTTTTCTTATTTGATTAACTGCCTTTTCAGCAACATTATTGATAAAATATGAACGAAAAAAACTAGCAATACTTAAGATGATAATTAATAAACAAATATATAATATAGATTTATCAACCGATAAAATATGGTCTTTGCTCAAGCCTTTATCAACTAAATTTCTAAAAACACTACCGATTAGTAATAATGAAGCTGATACGCTAAGTAAAGAGATCATAACGATGATCAAATCTTTTTTATAGAACCTTAGATATTTAGCTAGTCTATATAAAAGTTTGATATCCATAAGAAAAAAATGTCATTGCGAGCGACTGTAGGCGTTGTTGCATGGATGTCAAATCGTCATTGCAAGGAGCGAAGCGACATGGCAATCCAGAAAAATAACAAAAAAGTACTAATTTTAGCATTTTTTACTGGATTGCGTCGTCAATTACTTTGTAATTTTCTTTGCAATGATGATTTGGTAACCACACAACAATTCCACAATATGGGGCGAGTGACGGGATTCGAACCCGCGACCCTCAGAACCACAACCTGATGCTCTAACCAACTGAGCTACACCCGCCATAAATTAACAACATAAATTTAGATTATCAGAAGGAGTTAGTCAAGAATATTTATTGTATTAACATATATTATTTGACTTATATATTATAACTATATATAGTTACAACATGAATGAGTATATAAAACAAAGAAAGCTAAACAAAATCCTAAAGGATTCAGTTTCTCTGATTCATACTTTAATGACTAAGTGCGGTTGGGTTAAAGATAGGCAAAAAGGTAGCCATCAGATTTGGTACTTGCCCAAAGGAAATAGGTTATCTATTCACACTTTTGGAAATATGGAAAAAGAATATCAAGTTTGACCATTTTTAAACTTTGCAAAAGGAAATGAAGATGAAAACAAATGATACATTTGATGGGTTTACTATAGAACTTTTTAAAGATACGGATGGAGATTGGCTAGCAAGGTTTGAAGAGCTACCGAATGTATCAGCTTTTGGTAATTCGCCTGAAAAAGCACTGCAAGAATTACAACAAGCTTGGACTTTAATGAAAGAAAGTTATATAAGTCATAATCAATCTATCCCCTTAGCTCCGTCTAGGAAAGAGTATAGCGGACAGTTTAATGTTAGAGTAGATAAACGTGTGCATCGAGCTTTAGTACTTGAAGCACTTAGAGCAAAAATTAGTTTAAATGCTTTAGTATCTCAAAAATTAACTTTATCGGTAAAACAATGAAAAAAAAAGCAGTGATTTTATTAAGCGGTGGACCTGATTCTACTACGGTTCTTGAGATAGTTAGCAAAACGGATTATGAAATTTATGCTCTAAGTTTTAATTATCATAGACGCAATAGTCTGGAAGTCCAAAAAATCCAAGGATTAATTAAAGATTATAATGTAAAACAACATAGGGTTATTAATATTGATTTGCAGTCATTTATCGGTTCTGCATTAACTGATGATAATATAGATGTACCAAAATTTAAAAACACAGATCAATTACCAAGTGACATACCGGTTACTTATGTACCGGCACGTAATACAATATTTTTAAGCTACGCACTAGGAGTTGCTGAGGTTATAGGAGCTAGAGATATTTTTATTGGGGTACACACTAATGATTATACTAACTATCCTGATTGTCGTCCTGAATATATAAAATCTTTTGAAGCAATGGCAAATTTAGCAACTAGGGTAGGAGTAAATGGAGAAAAAATTACTATCCATGCTCCTTTAATAAATATGACCAAAGAGCAAATAATTAAAAAAGGGCTTGAGCTTGGAGTAGATTATAGTAAAACAATATCATGTTATGATCCAACAGAAGACGGTTTATCTTGTGGTCAATGTCTATCATGCATTGTACGACTTGATGCTTTTAAAAAGAATAATGTACAAGACCCGATTCAGTATGTATAATTATAGATATATACTCATAAATAAAATTAATAATAAAATAATATGAAGTAAATTTGTATACAAGGTGGAAACCGTTGTTCACCTTGTATACTCATTATTTAAAAATCTTCTGTATAATATAAATATTGCATATTCATATTATACAGAAAAATAGTGAGTATATATGATAAATAGAGGACATTTATATGCCCCTTTTCCTGTGCTTGATTTAAACGATATAGTTTTACGAGAGTTAGTCGCGGAGGATGCACAAGATTATTTTAATTATATGAGTAAGCCGGAAATGGCTATTTATATAACTGATAGCAATAGGCCTAAAGATGTAGAAGAAGCCGTAGAGGAAATACGTTATTGGTCTAGTTTATATAAAAATCATAGAAGTTTTTATTGGGGAATTGCCATTAAAGACGATAATAAATTAATAGGTACTGCCGGTTTTAATATAATAAATCTAGAGCATCATAGAGCAGAAATAAGTTATGATCTAGATCCTAATTTTTGGGGTCAAGGTATGATGTTAAAATCTATAAAGAATATTTTAAAATTTGCTGATTATATTGGTATTATAAGAGTACAAGCAACAGTAATTACTGATAATTTTCGTTCAATTAATCTTCTTGAGAGATGCGGTTTTGCTAGGGAAGGAATTCTTAAAAAATACGAAATAGTTGCAAATGAGCATAAAGATTATTATATATACGCAAGAGTACTATAGTAAGAATTGTTAAAATAAACATAAAAAAGAAAGTTAATGGTAGTAGAAGCTGATAAAAAAGCATTGATTTGTTCGTTTTGTAGTAAAAAACAACATGAAGTAAAAAAACTGATCGCAGGTCCTGCAGTATTTATTTGTGATGAATGTATAGATTTATGTACAGATATTATGAAAGAAGAAAATAAAGTTGCTTTAAAGCAAATTACTTCTTCAATTCCAACGCCGCAAAAAATATGTGGCATTCTAAATGATTATGTAGTTGGGCAAGATCAAGCGAAAAAGATTTTAGCAGTAGCGGTTTATAACCATTATAAGAGGCTTGAATATATACAATCCGGCAATAATGACGTTGAGCTTAATAAGTCGAATATCTTACTGATCGGTCCTACCGGTTCAGGAAAAACTGTACTTGCTCAAACGCTTGCTAAAATTTTAGACGTACCTTTTACTATGGCGGATGCTACTTCCTTAACGGAAGCCGGGTATGTCGGTGAAGATGTTGAGAATATATTACTACGTTTATTGATAGCATCTGAGTTTAATATAGCAAAAGCACAAAAAGGTATAATTTATATTGACGAGGTTGATAAAATTGCCCGTAAATCGGAGAATCCTTCTATTACACGGGATGTATCGGGTGAAGGAGTACAGCAGGCATTACTTAAAATTATGGAAGGAACAGTTGCTTCCGTGCCTCCTCAAGGCGGTAGGAAACACCCACAACAAGATTTCGTACAGTTAGATACTTCAAATATCTTATTTATTTGTGGTGGTGCTTTTATGGGGATTGATAGCATTATAACCTCAAGAACTAATCATAGTTCTATAGGCTTTGCAGCTAACGTAAATATAGATAAAGAGAAAAATAATAGTGAGATTCTTAAATCCCTAGAGATTGAGGATTTAACTAAATTCGGTTTAATTCCTGAATTTATCGGTAGATTACCTATCGTTACTACTTTAGATGAGTTAGACAAAGAAGCTTTAATTACAATTTTAACTAAGCCTAAGAATGCCATAGTAAAGCAATATCAGAAACAATTTGAGCTTGATGATGCTGAGCTTGTAATTGATGATTCAGCCTTAGAAACTATTGCCGAAAAAGCTCTAGCTAAAAAGACGGGAGCAAGAGGACTGCGTTCAATACTTGAGCATCTTTTGCTTGATAGTATGTATAAAGTTGCCGAGCTCAAAAAACAGCGTGTTACTATTACAAAAGAGGTAGTTAACGGCTTAGTCGAACCGATAATGACCTCTCTCATTTCTACAAAATCAAACAAAAAACAACCGATTATTGCAGATATACCGGCGTAAATATTATTTCTGCTCTATGTCATTCGCGCGTAGGCGGGAATCCAGAAAAATAACTTCAATATTGATGTAAGAAGTGACACATGTGATAAAGTAAACCTATACAACACAAGTTTTTTATATGTTTTACTGGATTCCCGCCTATGCGGGAATTACATAAACAAGCCTGCAACAAGACCTACGACTGCTCACAATGATGGGTGGGTATCCCCACACAACAACGCTGGCTTGACCACAGGACAATACTAATTTAGTATAAAATTTATCCTAAACTAGTATTATAGCGGTTTAAATACCATTAAGAAAAAAATAATACTCAAACTGATAAATACCGGCCAGCCTAGGTAGAATCATAATTTAAATAATTTATAATATTTTTCCGGTAGGGGAATTCACGGTTTTAATGCTTCAAGTGCCATATTGCGTAGTGGAATTTGAATCCATACCACCAGAAGCCAACAACTACCGGCGATTATGTATCCGCTATAAGTTAAGGTAAGTCATAAATCAAAATAATTATAGCCAAGCATATTTACTAATATTATGCCGCTAACCGGTTGAATTATCACAGTTGGAGTAGTAAAAAGAAGATCAGCTATTGTAGTGCGAGTTGCATATGCCGTTGCATTCAAATCACCGGTTTTATTTGCCACCACATAAAAACGGCAGTACCAATTCCAGTACCAAATAAAGTGGTAGAGCTAATAATATGAATAGTTTTTATAAAAAGATAATCCATTATTTATCTCGTTCTATTGCCATGAATACTAAAGTAAGTAATATTACTGGAATATTTTTAAATATCGGCCAAGCGGATCTAGCCACAATATTGGCTTAAGATATGTTAATAGTAGAGTATAAGCTAGTATTAATAAAATTTGTAAACTACATATCCTATTTATTTTATTTTTGATAATTAATAGAATGCTAAGAATAATATCTGTAAAGCAGCTTCCATATAATATGTAAGGTGCTATTTGTTTATCAAATCCTAGTGATATTATAATTTGCATACTAGCATCATAAACAAAAATGCTTGAAATAATTCCTGTCATTATCCAAAATAGTCCTAAGACAATTTTTATTATAGGTTTTAAAAAATAAAGCCTAGCGTGTCATATGGATTGTACGGTTAAAGTTTCGGTTGCAAAACCTTGTTGCAAGTTTCTAGGGATTATAGAAGTAAAATCGATAAAATCTTTTTTATCAGCAATATTAGGTTGAAGTAACATATTATACGCAGTAGAATTAATGGGTCCTATTTTTAGACAATCCCCTAATTTAGCTGCTATTTTAATGAATATTAAAGAAATTTTTATTAGTCTTCCATGACTCAAAGCCATCTTCTGCATCCAAGCAAGATATCCTTCATGTTCATTATGTCTGGTCCAACTATTTTTAATAATGTGTGGATTTTTCCTTCCCTTTCTATACAGTGAATAATTACTTTCGTTAAATCATCAATATGAATAGGTTGAAATTGTTGTAAATCATCACCTATTAAAGGAATAAAATACGGTAATGTTGCAAGAGCCCTAAATAGCGAGGTACCACCATAACAACCGCTTACAAGAGACGGTTGTAAAATTATCCAGTCTATATTTCTAATTTTTGTACATATTCTTCAGCTGCTTTTTTAGTTAAAGCATAAGCAGTGTTTTTTTCATCATCTATTCCAAGAGCTGAAATATGAATAATTCTTTGTACGTTAGTAAGGGTGCAAGCCTTAAATAGAGCCTTTTGATCATTGACATGAACATTGCCAATATTATTGCATGACTAGACGTTAACACACCTGATACATTAATAACTATATCTATGTTATTTAATCTATTTATCCAGCTTTGTGGTGTTAGGTCTATATTAAAATCACAGTATATCACTTCTGCAGTAGGGAATTTTTCCTGGTCGATTCAACATCTCTAACACAGCATATTACTTTATAATTATTCTTTAATCATTCAGTTGTAATATATGATCCAATCAAGCCGTTAGCTCCTGTTACTAGTATTCTCATTATATATATAAACGATTCAGGTACTGACATTTTTTATATCATTAATCAGATCCTATTGCCAATAGAAGATAAAAAAGGATATGTTATGTCCACAACTATTGTTTTTTTTGTTAAAAACTTTTATAACCCAATCCTCTTCTCTCTTATCATACACTGGGGTTGCTCATGTGTGACTTTAATGTTAAAATAATTAAAGATTATAAATGATTATATATAAAAGATTTGCATAAATATTAAGAGATGTTTATATTCTTAATATTTATTTAATTGAAATTATGAGTAATAAACTAGAAGTAATAATACAATATTATAATGATATAAAATTTAGGCGTAAGATTATGGAAAACTACTACAGCACTTGCTAGTTTTAATTTAGGTGAGTAGAAAACAAGAATATCATTGATGCTATGCTAGATGATATAGGGGATATAAATTCATTAGATTTTAGTACCCTAGTTACTAAAGTCCAAGTGTTTTTAAAAAATAATTTAGATCAATCTGAACACTTGATTAAAGCAGCCAAAGAAATCGATGCTATGGCATATCCTCTGACGAGAGAATATTTTTCGCTATATAGCTAAAGCAATATTACTTACAAATACTTTAAATGCGCCTTCCTCGTATGAAAACAAGTTTAATATAGTAAAAAAAGCTCATTTAAATTTTGCAAATTATCTTAATTCATTAGAGCAAAGTCTTACTAGAATAGAAAAAGCTAGTGATAAGTATAATGAAGATCACAAAATTGCTTCTTGGTTAACCGAAAAATCAGCTTTAGTTAGTAATCATTCAGGCAAAATAGCAATTACTTATGTTTCTCTTATAGTGGGTGTAATTGCTTTACGTTCATATGTAATTGACGAAAAGGATCCTTGGTATGAATTATGTGCTTTACCGACCACTAACCTTGCGATGCTACAAATTTTATTATCTTTCCCGGTACGGTCTTATCAAATAGACAAACTAAAGAGATGAATAATAATATGTTTCAAGCATTAGAAAATAACAATGACAATGCTGAAGATGTTAAATTTTTATTTGATCATACTCCAAGCTTTGCTAATGATGCTGTAAATACAACTGCGATTTGTTTTAGATATGCTGCTAATTTAGGGTTATTGATTTATTAAATAATTATACTATTAATCGTATAATTGTATATAGGGTTTTACGATGGTATACAGTTGCAGGAGTAGTAGAAGAACAAAGTAAAGTTACAAATTTTATGCAAAATAAATTAATTAAATTTTTGCATGATAAAATTGTACCGGCTTTAATTGAGCATAAGCAATTTACAGCTGAAGAAATTAAACCATATTTTCAGTTACTATATAAACATTCCAAAACAGATAAGAATACGCAAATAAAACTTCAGGCAATATATAATAAACTTACCAATCAAGATATAGATTTTAACAATATTGAATCAGACATTAGTATCTATCATGGATGGAAGAGTACTGCTATATGTTCGGCAATAGCCACACTGATTTTGGATTATATCTGTTTTTATTTTCGTAATCCAGCCAACATATTACGGCAATAAAGTTATAGAAAATATCACCAACAAAACATTAACTAATGATGTGTTTTTGCAAAAGTTTTACTATAATGATGCGGCAAGATTGACCGTAGCGATAGTACCTTTAATAATGTTTGAGTCTATTAAAGATTTAAAATTCTTAAGTCTTGCAACTTTAATAGATGTTTTAACAACTGTTATATCGGATTTCAATGTCGGCAAGGCAATTAGTAGTGCAGGCAAGAATATTGCCGAGAAAACCGCTACTACCCTTACTTGGCTTAATAAGGTTACCTCAGGCACAAACGATGATACAGTTATTGATATTGATATTACAGAAGAAGTACCATGCTTAGAGGTTTTGTGGACACTGCTAATTGATTTGCTATTGTGCAGCAAAAAATAGCCAAAATTAAATCTTTTTAGAAATGTCCACAAAACCTCGATTAAGGTTGTAAAATTTACGTTATTTAATGTGCTCTTCCCATTTCAAATATAATTGAATCTTCAGAATTAAGTGTTGCATATATTAAAAAAGGCGAGGTGACATAGGACTGCACTGCGCTATGCATAAAAGCTTGGTACATTATCAATCTCTAAAGTAAAGTTTTTGCTATATTCAAGAAGTTTTTGAGCAGCTTTTAAGTGTATCAAATAACCTGTAGTTGTATTAAAGTAACCACCATGACCTATCTTCTTTAAATACGGATTATTGTAAATATTATAAAATATTTTGTTTTTAGAATGAAAAATTTATTACGGAAATCGTCATTTAGTATAGCATCATCTTCTATTATTAGGGCATAAGGTATATTGTCTTTAACCATTTTAAGTCAAATTTCTCTATGGTTACAATAACAACCGAGTTCACCTGCCGTTAAAGTATGATTTAATATTTTGCTATCGGAATAATAATTTATATTTTCCGAAGGACAAAGTACAGTATAACCGTTATTAAGGGATAAAAGAGTAGGGTTATTTTTTACATCTAATCCGGTAAATCTTTTTCCCCCTGAATCTGTTATAGATAAATTATAACCGTCTACTGCACTAAACCTTTCATAGAATAAATTATTATTGTCGAATTGTTGACTAATATTGTTATATCTATCAGTGCTGCGTAGGTTTACTATAAAAATTTTAATATCTTTTTCTTCAAGTGGAGCAAGAACCTATTTGATAAGTTTTTAATAAAAAGTAATGATAAACAAATAATTATAATTGATATTATAAAAATAGTTTTTAATTTGTATTTAATAAAGGTAATTTTTTCTTAATTATTAAATACAAATTAAAAACTTTTCTTTTACTGCGATGTAATTATTTTCTGAAGCCGGTATATATATCTTATAATATTTTTCATCATCTTTATCAACAGAAATAATATAATTATATAAATCTTCTTCTGAATAATCTTTAGCAAATATTACTGAATTAGGGTTTACATCCCGCTTACTACTTTTTTATACAGCGACAATTTATGAAAAAATCGATTTTTCTTGCTATGCAGCCGTCGTTCTCAGGATCTTCTATACCGTTAGAGACTAAGAAACAAGCAAAATACGTTTTGTTCGGATTGTATTGTGAGCGTTTATTCAAGTACTGATGTCATTAGTACAATACATATAATATAAAGGTATTCTTATATAATTTGGATGATCTATATAATCAAAACCTATAGATATATAATAATTTTCTAGCTTTGGTCTAACCGATTCACCGGTAAAAAATATCTTTATTACTATCTTTATTACTAATAGTTCTTTGAGCAAAAACACTATCAATAATAAGGTCATAATTGTTATGATCTATAACAATTGTTCGTCCGTTTTCTTCAATGATTTCTTTTATCATCGGTAGCTCGTCTATTGTAAAGCCCGGCCACATATTAATAAAACGCACCCTTATAGCATGTTTGTTTTCTTTTTTAGGAGCTTTAATCTTATATGCTTACACATAGTAACAATATGGTTATACACATTATGGAAAGTTTTTTTAACATTTAAATTACCTATTACGAGAAAAATTTATTTATAATTTTTCTGCTATTTTTGGTGGATTTTCTGCTTCCACTTCAATAATCTCAGATTTAGAGGAAACGATTTGATAACGCTCTAAGGTAGCCGGCATGGCTTTATTCCCTGAATCAATACCGAGTTTTTGAATATTCTTTACTCTTGACATAAAATTACGATTAAACGAGGCAGCAAATTTATCGTAATTAGTAACCATGTTATGCAGGTTATTACCGATCTTTTGAGAATAATCTGCCATAGTACCGATGGAGCTTAATAGCTTTCTCACTTCTTCAATGATTACCTTATAATTTTCTGAGCGGCGATGATCGGTAATTTGAAATTTTGCAAATGATAGCATATTCATAAGTCCGCTAGGTCCTACCGGAAAGATATTACAGCCCCAAGCTTTTTGTAAAAATTCAGGGTCGGCTGCAATAACTTTCTCAACCGCTTGTTCAGTCGGCAAAAACATTAAAGTAATAACATTGTTAAAGCTCTGATCCTTTTTGTTTAGATTAGTTAAAATATTTGCGGCATATTCTTTATTCGCCAAAGATTTTAAATGGTAATTCATAGTTTTATTAAGACTCATGTTATTATCTTGCTCGTCTACAAGAAACTTTGAAGCTTTAGAATCAATAACCATTAAATTACCGGAAGGAAGAAAAATGAGCGCATCAGGTCTTAGCTTTCCGCTATCTAATGTAGTTAGACCGTATTGCATAATGAAATCTAAATTAGGACGTAAGCCCGAAGATTTTAAGATATTCTCAAGGGTAATCTCAGCAAGTAGCCCCGCCCCGATCGGAGAAAGTAGAGACTGTTTTATCAAATCAACCGTACCTTTTGATTGCTCTATATCTTTATTTAATGCTCCCACCATCGTAATTAACCGTTCAAACTCACTATTAAATTTTCCTGAAGCAGTAGCGATATTTTTCTCGGCTAGCTCTCTTGCAGCCGTGTTTTCCATTTTATGTATCGCTATTAATTGTTTAGACAAATCTTGACCTAAATCAAATAACGCAGCTTTAGCCGATGAAAATGACTCTTCTCGTATTTTTTCTGAATCCTTAATAGTCTGTGCTTGATATTCTATTTTACACTGCAATTGCTCAATTTTCTGTAAATATCCTATCTTTTCTTGATTTAATAATTGGTTGTTATTGCTAATTTCTAGATTCTGCTCTGATAAAAATTGTAGCTGTGTCCTTAAGGTTTGAGTTTTTACATAAAACCAAATTATTAGTGCTAATAAAATAAGTAGCGTAGTTATAATAGTGGGTAATAAATAAGGCATAGAATGAAGCAAAGTTTAATGTTAAATAATACTAAAGTACCGCATAATTTGTACTAATTATTTTGGCATTGCCTAGAAAAGGTTGATATAGTCATTGTGAGTTACTGCAGGTGTTGTTGCATTGCTCGTTTTATGTCATGCCTGCGTAGGTCTTGTTGTGTGGACCGAAAAACCCGTTCGGTGTTATACCGTGGCTTGACCACGATATCCAAAAACACAACTTAAAATACTAAAATTTTAATGTTTTAAACTGGATCCCGTGATCAAGTCGCGGGATGACAACTAGGAAACTGGTCCACGCAACAAAGCATTCCCGCTTTCGTGGGAATGACATCGGAAGGCTAAACTATAAAACAACTTTTTCTAGGCAATGCTCAATTTCAATACTACAAGTAAGACTATTTCGATATTAGCCTATAATATTTTTATAAACTTATAGAGATATTATAATGGATAGGTTATATAAAAAGCAAGTTGAAGAATATCTAACAAATTATGGTAAGCTTGTATTTATAAGCGGAGCAAGGTACGTAGGAAAAACTATATCAAAACAAGTGATTAAGCCTAATCCTAATTCAATTTACCTAAATTGGGATTATCTAGAAGATAGAAATAAAATCTTAAACAAACACACCGAACTTTTTAAAAATCTACTTTCTACTATATCCGATAAGAAACCGTGCTTAATATTAGATGAAATTCATAAATATAAAGATTGGAAAAATCTTGTAAAAGGATTTTATGATAAATTCGGAGAAAATATTGAATTTATTATAACAGGTAGTGCCAAATTAAATATATATAAAAAAGGCGGTGATAGCCTAATGGGACGTTATATAAGTTTAACCGTGCATCCGTTATCGGTATCTGAAATAGCTAAAAATTTTGATAATGACATTGATTATATAAAAAGCCCCAAAAATATCACTATAGATGAATTTGAAGCTTTAATAAATTTTGGAGGATTTGCAGAAAGTTATTTAAAAGCAACTGCTAAGTTTCATAGAATATGGAGTAATCAAAGATTCGAGCAATTATTTAGAGAAGATGTAAGAAATACTGAAGATATCAACAATATTTGTGCGTTAGAATTACTTGCTAGCATTATAAATGAGCAAGCCGGCTCATTTTAATAAGCTATACAAACCTTGCTAACAAAGTTAGAGTTTCAGACCAAACAATAAGAAGATGGCTCTCTTTGCTAGAAAAGCATTATTATTGTTTTGCTATCAAACCTTGGTCTAAAAATGTTGTAAAAAGTTTGATAAAAGAGCCCCAAATTTACCTTTGGGATTGATCGCAAATAAAAGATATAGGAACGAGATTTGAAAATCTTGTAGCTTCTCACCTTTTAAAAGCCGTATATTTTTGGAACGAAACAGGGCTTGGTGATTTTGGTTTATACTATCTGCGTGATAAACAAAAACGTACAGTCGATTTAGTAATAACAAAAGATAACCAACCGTGGATTTTAGTGGAAGCAAAAGTAAGTGACTCAACCGTTTCTTCAAGCTTAAAATATTTTCATGCATTACTTAACCCTGAGTTTAGTTTTCAAGTAATTCAAAATAAACAAGCTATTTCAGACTCTTGCTTTGATACACCGGGTTTATGGATAGTACCGGCTATTACTTTCTTATCTCAACTTGTTTGATATGAATTTTTGCAAAAAAGGTAATCTAGGCAAATGTAAATCATATGACTATTGCGTTGCTTATATCGAAATAGTCATTACCAATTCGACATTTAATGATAAGCTGTATCCTCGCACATACCACTAAATGTAGCTGAATTGACTATATGCACTTTATCTTCTAGCGGTCCGAGTGGCTGAGCCGGTTTTAACAATTCCGGTGTTAATATAAATTTAGTTTTTTTCTCGATATTCGATAAAAAAGGTAAATGTAAGCTATGAGGGCTGTATATTATTGCATATTTATCCCATTCTGGATATTGCCTATTCAAATTCTCTTTATATTCAGATGGCCCATATACTTCTATACTACCAAATTTATATTTTTTTAAAGGATATAGCTCATAATCATAAAAAAAATCATTTGGATATTTATTACGCATACTTTGATTAAAATGAACAAATTTATCATTTTCTTTATGAAATACGAAAATATCTAAGCATCTTTCTCCGCAAATTACATAAATTTTATTATGTTTAACACGATATCCTAATTGTTCAAATTGTGGTAATATTTGTTGCAAACGTATTTCGTCTTCATGCATAATGCCGATATCTAAATCATCGTCAAAAGGAATGATGCCTTGATGTCTAACGGCTCCAAGCAGAGTGCCGCCGTCTATCCAATAATTAATATTATTCTTACCAAGTAGCTCATGAGTGTCTTTCATTAACTGATAAAGGGCAATAGCTTTTTTCTCGCTAATCCTGTATTTTTTTACTTGTTCATCACTTAAGGTTACATATCGCCAATTATGTTCTAGTAGATAAGCATAACACAATATACCGACGAAAATAGTAAGGATTGAGCGTAAAATATTTTTAAAGGATAATATTGACTTTAATTTTATCACCTTGAATCTTAAATTACATTAATCTATATAAAACAACCGGTTATGACTTTTTTATCTCAATTTGTTTAAAAGTTTATTCTATCCTCTAAAGGACTAAAAGGCTGAGCCGGTTTTAACAATTCCGGCGTTAATATAAATTTAGTTTTTTTCTCGATATTCGATAAAAAAGGTAAATGTAAGCTATGAGGGCTGTATATTATTGCATATTTATCCCATTCTGGATATTGCCTATTTAGATTTCCTATAGGATCAGCGGGACCGTAAACCTCTATACTACCGAATTTATATTTTTTTAAAGGATATAATTCATTATCATAAAATACACTCTTCGGATACTTATTTCGCACCGCTAAATTAGTATATATAAATTTGTTTTGTTCTTTATGAAAAATGAAAATATCTAAACAAGCCTTTTTGCATATATTATAAGCTCTCTTATAGGAAACAGTATAACCAAGTTGTTCAAATTGCGGTAATATTTGTTGCAAACGTATTTCGTCTTCATACATAATGCCGATATCTAAATCATCGTCAAAAGGAATTATGCCTTGATGTCTAACGGCTCCAAGCAGAGTGCCGCTGTCTATCCAATAATTAATATTATTCTTACCAAGTAGCTCATGAGTGTCTTTCATTAACTGATAAAGGGCAATAGCTTTTTTCTCGCTAATCCTGTATTTTTTTACTTGTTCATCACTTAAGGTTACATATCGCCAGTCATGTTCTAATATATAAACATAAAAAAATATCCCGGCAAATATAATTAATATTAAACCTATAATATTTTTAAAGGATAATATTGACTTTAATTTTATCATCTTTCATCTCAAATTGTATTTCGTCTGCCGATGTGACGTTTTTTAAATCTTCTGCTAATTCTGCAGATAATACTATACCGCTAACTTCAAGCAATTTTATTGGAGCTTTTATAGATAGATTCTTCTCAGCTTTGAATTTTCTGACGATATCTAGTATTTCAAGCAGCCCTTCTGCTCCTTTTGCATTGATTTCATAATTTAAGTCACTGTAATTAACCCAGCTACCTTTAACATGAATAGAATTTTCACTATATAATATTTGGTATAATTCTTCGGTAATATGCGGCATGAAAGGTGCAAATAGTTTCAGTAACGTTTGCATAACATGATATAAAGTTAATATGCTACTATATTGTCCTTGTGGATTTTTGTGTTCCTCATCATAGCTTCTTGTTTTGCTTATTTCTAAATAATTATCACAAAATACCACCCAAAAGAATTTTTCCGTCAGATGCATAGCATTTGCATATTCGTAGTTTTGTAACTCATTTGTAGCTAGCTTAACTAATTCCACTAGCTTATTAACCATCCATTTATCAAACTCGTTAGTGATTTTTTCTTTAATATCGAGTAAACTCGCTTTTTTATCTTCACCTTTCAGTTTATCAAAATGTATAAAAACAAATTTAGCGGCACTCCATAGCTTGTTAACAAGCCTTTTGCCGTTTTTCATAACGTCTTCAGAATAGGCGGTATCAGCACCTAGCTTTGAATTTGCCGACCAATAACGTATCACGTCGGAACCATATTGTTCTAACAGTTTTTCAGGAACTAAAACATTGCCCTTAGATTTTGACATTTTACTTCGATCTTCAGCTAAACACCAACCGCTTATCATGATGTTTTTCCACGGCAAAGTATTTTGGTGTAAATGAGCTTTTAAAATAGTATAGAACGCCCAAGTTCTGATAATTTCATGTGCTTGAGGTCTTAAATCCATCGGAAATAATTTATCGTGCCTATCTTTATTAACAGCGAAATCGTCAGAAATTCCATGAGTAGAAAGTTGAGGCGAAACGGAACTTGTTGCCCAAGTATCCATTACGTCATAATCAGGTTCCACTTCTTCTTTACTATAACCCATAGGTAAATCTTTTAACGGATCGATAGGTAGTTGCGTAATATCGGCATATAAGATTTTTCCTTCCTCACCTACTCTTTTAGAGTACCAAACAGGGAAAGGCACACCAAAATAACGCTGCCTACTTATACACCAATCCCAACTAATGGCATTAATCCAATTCTCTAAACGAATCTTCATATTTTTAGGATGCCAATTTAACTCATTCGCTCTTTTAAGCAATTCTTCTTTATGTGATATAGTTTTAACGAACCATTGCGGTACAGTTAGTATCTCAAGAGGAGCACCTGACCTCTCGGCACATTTAACGGTATGAGTGATGTCTTCTTGTTTAATAAGCAACTCTTGTTCTTTTAAAATAGCTATTATTTTTGTTCGAGCTTCTTTAATTTTCAACCCATCTATAGAAGTTTCATGTTGGCAGTCTATTGTACCTTTTTTAGTGATAATAGTTTTTAAAGGTAGATTATGCGTCTTCCACCAAGTAATATCCGTTTGATCACCAAACGTACAGCACATTACCAGTCCCGTACCTTTATCTTGTCGTACTAAAGGGTCAGCAAGTAGTGGAACTTGCTCATTAAAAAGTGGGGTTATAGCTGATTTACCGGCTAGATGCTTATAACGTCCATCGTCAGGGTGATAAAATACGGCTACGCAAGCCGGTAATAACTCAGGTCTGGTAGTGGCTATAGTAAGCGGGTCTCCTTGCTCGGTTTTAAACGTAATATAATTCATGAAAGAGGTTTGTTCCTTATCCTCAATATCGGCTTGGGCAAGAGCTGTACCATCTACTGGATCCCATAAAATTGGTTGATTAGTACGATAAATTTCTTCTTTTTGTACTAAATCAAGAAAAGACATTTGTGATATTTTTCGTGATAACGGACTAATAGTTTGGTACTCTAAACTCCAATCAACCGATAAAGCTATTTGGTTAAATAGACTTCTAAACTTTTCTTCTTCACTTTCTACTACCTCTTCGCAAATTTTTATAAATTCAGATCGCTCCATATTATAAGCTTTGATCTGTTTCTGCTTTTCAACAAGTCTCTCGGTCGGTAACCCGTTATCGTCAAAACCCATAGGATAAAAGATATTTTTACCCATCATACGCTGAAAACGTACAATAAAGTCGGTTTGCGTATAGCTATAAACATGACCAATATGTAACTGCCCTGAAACTGTCGGAGGCGGAGTATCGATTACATAGGTTTCTTCTTTTGCAACGTTTGGATTATAAGCATAAATTTGTTTCTCTTGCCAAATTTGCTGCCACTTTTTTTCATTTTCGGTAAAATTATAATTTTTTGGAAATTCTTTCATAGATTTTGTAGTTGATTCAAGAATATTATTATAAAGGTTATATGTGATTATGACAATAGATGCTTTTCTTTGGGAGGATATGGATATTTAGGATTTGTGCAAGTGGTGTTTGCATGATTAATTACTTATTTACAATTGAGCGAACGAAAGTTTCTTGAAGACCTGTAATTTTGGTAATAACAGGAATTTTACAGTCCTGACTGAACATTTCCTTCGCTATAATTACTGCCTTATTATGTTCGCCCTCAGCTTTGCCTATCGCAATACCCTGCACCTTTCCTTCATCTCGATATGTATCAGCGATAGTTTTCATAATAGTATCCTTATCTTGCGGTAATAGATGTATATCTAATACTTCTACTAATTCCGGTTGTTTTTGTTTTGATAATTTTGCGTTAGTATACCATAAGAACGATCTTAGGTAAATATAACCTTTTGCTTTATCCAATATTATAATATGCTTAAACTCTGTTAAAAACTGCTCCAATAGTTTTATCATATCCTGCATATTGGATATGCTGCATCATATATTCTAGCATACCTAAATGTTTTTTCTTGACGATTTCATCATCTGTCATAGCTTGCAAATCTACTAATTGATAATCTTCCCCCATTAATTTCTTTGCCATCACACTATACGTAAATAAACTCCACAGATTTCTTGGAGCATTATAAATTTCTTTACCGTTGTAAATAACTAAATTATAGACTAGCGGTAATTGGTAATTTATCCTTGCCTTGCTTATGTCTTTCACATAATAATAGTGTATATTTCCATAACCGCAAAGCCGTCCAATAATCAATTGTTGATTGGGCCTCTACTAATACATAAACCAATGCTTCTTCTTTATTATTGGTGCTAATTTTATATGTTATATTACTATATTTCTTATTTAAAGATTCCTCAATGTAGCTTTCTTGTTCTACCGTTATTTTTGATAAATCTACTATTAAAATCATCGGGTAAATAATATTCCAAAAATTCTTGTGCTGCTACTGGGTCGTTCATTATTATTTTTACTAATGAATCATGTTTTAATTTTTTAGCCATAAAAATCTAGTAGCTTTATTGCGTGGCGTATTTTATCTTAAATTATCTATAAATATTTATTTAAATTTAAAGTTTAATATGCTAATTCTAGACAAACTTTTGCTTACCTTAAAATTAATGCGTGCAGATAAGCTGGTAGCTTATTGGTTGGTTTTTTTTCCTGCTTTATTTGGGTTACTGCTTGCAAACCCCTCAAGAACGGAGTTAATACATTTATTACCGTTATTTATTTTAGGTAGTATAACAGCTAGAAGTAGCGGGTGTATTATTAACGATATATTTGATAGAAAATTTGATAAGCATGTCGCAAGGACTAAAGAGAGACCTTTAGCTAGCAAGGCTTTATCTGTTTCTTATGCTATTTTGATACTCTTTATTCTTAGCATTATCTCACTTTGTATTTTGCTACTTTTAAACAAAACAGCTATATATATAGGTTTTTTGGCGGTAATAATGATTAGCCTATACCCGTTAATGAAACGTATTACTTATTTCCCGCAAATCTTTTTGGGATTTACATTTAAGCTAGGGGCTTTAATAGCTTATGCGGCAGTTCAGGATACACTTGATATAGCAGCGATTATTATGTATTTAGCATGTTGTTTTTGGGCCATCGGTTATGATACGATTTACGGATATATGGATATAAAAGATGATAAGAAAATAGGAGTGAAATCGTTAAGTATATATTTAGAGAACAAGCATTCTAAGCTTTGGCTTTATATATGTTATATAGGTTTTATATTGTTATTTATTCTAGCAACAAAAATGGCTAACCATAATATCGACTATTTACCTATTTTAGCTGCTTTAATTTTACTGATATTACAAGTAGCAACTCTTGATATTGAAAATCCTGCCAATTGTATGACAAGATTCAGAGCTAATAATTATATCGGATTAGTTTTGAGTATGGTGTTTTATTAAATTCTTTTCCTAATAACAGTCTTGTTAGGGATTAGATAATGTTCTTGATGTCATTCCTGCGAAAGCAGGAATCCATAAAAATAACATTAATATTGCTGTAAGTATTACATTTCTAGTAAAAAACATATAAGAATTTAATTTTTATATGTTTTACTGGATTCCTGCTTTCGCAGGAATGACATTGACTCGTGCAACAACTCCTCTAACAGCCCATAAAGTGACAATCGATATTGCGGTTATATAAACCGCAATTGATAAAGAGTTGCCGGTTACATACCATAGCATTAGGGAGATTGACGGAGTAAGACGTCCTATTAATGAAGCACCTATACTACTGCCAATACCGACTAACATATATTTATCGGCAGTTTTAAATAAATCATTTAGCCAGCAGTTCAAAGGTGCCAAGAACCCGACACCGAGTATTATAATCCAAATACGTACAAAATTAACATACCATATAGATGCATTATTCAAGCAGAGCCATAAAGGAATTATGCTTAAACTCATTAAAATAAGAGTACCGTTTAGTATTTTAAGGTAATGTAGCTTTTTTGTTAGATGCCCTATTATCGGAATCATAATCATATCAAAAATCAGAAACTCAGTATTAAATTTCATCATTATTTCGAGTGATATATCAGTGATAAGCGGAATAAAACTATTCAAAAAGACGAAAGGTACTATATAAGTCATATATGAGAAACCTGTGGCAAAACTAATGCGTAAGATACTTAGTTTACAGTTCCAAATTGTAGTTAAGTCTTGTAATAGTGATGATACTACGTCATTGCGAGGAGAGGACCCAGGTGTCATCCCGTGGCTTGACCACAGTATCCAAAAATTACGTAAAGTAATTTTATCTTTTTTATTGGATCCCGTGGTCAAGCCGCGGGATGAAAATGAGGGCTTGACTACAATATCCTCGAGCTTTCTTAAGAAATAACCTATCAGTGCTGTAAGTCCGCCAAATATGAAACATAAACGCCAATATGTATTATACTCTACATTTAAAACTATAGTACTGATAAATGAAGCAAGAATAATACCGACCATAGTAGATGTTTGATAAAGGTAAGAAGCTTTAAACGCTTTTTTTTCTTCTTTATTCTCTAAAATAAATAATTTAGCAATGGTACATTCACCCTCGGAATATATTCCTTGCAACGTTCTAAGCAACACTAATAATAGCGGTGCAAGCCAGCCTATTTGAGCATGTGAAGGTATTAAACCGATTAGGCTAGTTGTTAAAGCAACGCCGCTTAAAGAGTAAGATAAAGCAAAAACACCGCCGTATTTTTTAGCAATTACGCCAAAAAAATAGGAGCCTATGGGACGTGTAAATAAAGACGTAGCAAGAACACTATAGGTAAGTATTAAAGCAACGACTTTATCATGATTCGGAAAAAAAATACCAGCAAGTAGCGGAGCAAGAAACCCATAAAGTGCAGTATCGAAATGATCCATCGCATTACCGATTAGGATCGAAAAATCCCTTTTACTTAATGCATTATTCATATATTAATAATTTAAAATTTATAATGGATTATACTCGATGAATTTGGAACATTGGTGACAATGTCTTTGTAAGTCCTCGGATGCTGAACGTTTAATATACGCTCTGCTCCTCGGCTTACAGAACGATTACTCTTTCCCAAGTTGATCTTTGTATAACAGCGCTTCGTTTTGTAGGAGTATATAAGTATGTAATCTTCCTTGTAAATATTTTTTTAAGAGATATGATTATAAAGTTATAGCTTAAAATAATTGTAATGAATGAATAATTTGAAACAAGGAAAGTTTATTACATTTGAGGGAGGGGAAGGGATAGGCAAATCTACTCAATCTCAAATGCTCTATGAATATTTACAATCTCAAAATACTCCAGTTATTTTAACTCGTGAAGTCGGTGGTACTATTGTAGCCGAAAAAATGCGTGAAATTCTAGTACATGAAGAATTACTACCCATGTCCGAGCTATTCCAAGCTATGGCAGCACGTTATGATCATATGGCACGGAAAATTATACCAGCTCTACAAGAGGGACATATTGTAATATGTGATAGGTTTATTGACTCAACTGTATGTTATCAAGGATTAGAGCTAGAAAACGGCATAGATTTAGTTTATAATCTGCACAAAACTTTAATGCCTTCTCTTATGCCGGATATTACGTTTTTTATTGACGTAGAGCCGGATACTGCTATTAAGAGAGTCAATTCACGAAATATGAACAATAAATTTGACATAAGAGGTATAGATTTTTATAAAAAAATCTATTATTGTTTTAAAGAATTAAGTAATAGATTTCCTGAGAGAATAAAAACAATTAAAGCTTCAGATTTAAGTCCACTTGAAGTACATGAGTTAATAAAAAAGCATTTATGAACAATACTTACTACATTACTACCCCTATATATTACGTTAATGATATTCCCCATATCGGTCATGCTTATACTAGCGTTGCAAGTGACGTAATCGCTCGTTTCATGCGACTTCGAGGTTTCGATGTAATGTTTTTAACAGGTACTGACGAACATGGGCAGAAAGTAGAAAAAGCAGCTATTAATAAAAATATTGACCCACAAAAATTTACCGATCAAACATCCGAGAGTTTTCGTCATCTGATGACTGCTATGCATATTTCCAATGATGATTTTATCAGAACAACGGAACACAGACATAAAGAAGCTGTAGCTGTTTTTTGGCAGAAATTACTAGATAACGGCACCATTTATGAAGGTTTTTATGAAGGGTGGTATGCAGTGCGAGATGAGGCTTTTTTTGATGAGTCGGAACTTACGAGGGACGGTTTAGCACCGACGGGTGCTCCAGTTGAATGGGTTAAAGAGCCTAGCTATTTCTTTAATCTTTCAAAGTGGCAGGATAAATTGCTTGAGTTTTATGAAGCAAACCCTGATTTTATCAGACCTATATCAAGGCGTAACGAAGTAATTAGCTTTGTTAAATCGGGTTTAAAAGATTTATCGGTATCGCGTACTACTTTTAACTGGGGAATAAAAGTGCCAAATAATGAAAAACATGTAATTTATGTTTGGCTTGATGCACTGGCTAATTATATTTCAGCACTCGGTTATCTTGACGAACAAAGTAATTACGGTAAGTTTTGGCCGGCTGATTTACATGTAGTCGGTAAAGATATCTTGCGTTTTCATGCCGTCTATTGGCCTGCTTTCTTAATGGCTGCAGAAGTTCCGCTGCCGAAAACAATTATGGCTCATGGCTGGTGGACGAATGATGGGCAGAAAATTTCTAAATCTCTTGGTAATACCATTGATCCGATTAAGTTAATTGATGAATTCGGTGTTGATCAAGTTAGGTATTTTCTGATGCGTGAAGTAACTTTTGGTGCGGACGGCAATTTTGCTCGTAGTAATTTAATTACCCGTATTAATAGCGAGTTGTCAAACAAAATAGGTAATTTATTACAGCGTACTACATCTTTTGTTTATAAGAATAATGACGCCAAAGTGCCTTTGCTTACGCAAGGTGTTATAGATAAAATATATGAGCTACCGATTTTAAAAACTGCAAGTAAATGTGTCGAGCAGAATATTTTATTGATGGACAAAACAGAGATTAATAAAATTCTTGAAAATATTATTAATTTGGCCGAAGAGGCAAATATCTATATTGATAGCGAAGCACCCTGGAATTTGAAAAAAACCGATCCAGATAAAACGTTAGAAGTGTTATATGCTTTACTAGAAGTTTTACGCTATATTGCGATAATGCTTCTGCCTTTTATACCGAGTTCAGCAAATAAAATGCTTGATCAGTTAGGGGTAAATAAAGAAGAACGTCTATTTAAGCATTTAATACGTGATTATACTTTAACAGCGGGTAGCAATATTTTAGAACCTACCATAATATTTCCAAAATTTGAATAGTGTGTCATACCGTGGCGAGACCGCAGTATGACACACCTACTAAGAGTATAATATGTTAATAGATTCACATTGTCATCTTAATTTACGTAGTAACTTTTCATCCCGCGATGCGATCGCGGGATCTAGTGAGGGTATTAAAACAACTAATATTAGTTGTTTTCTAGATACCGTAGTCAAACCATGGTATGACGCAGTGCTTTTAGATTCTGTCATTCAAAGAGCATTAGAAAATAATGTGCAGTATATGCAAACTATCTGCACTAAAATTGAAGATTTACCTATTATTTTAGAGATAGCTGAAAAATATGCAAATGTTTTTGCGAGTGTTGGGGTGCATCCGTGTGAAGTGAATTCTTTTATTAGTCATTGCGAAGCACTGCAAGTGCTGTGGCAATCTCAGGAAGCTTGGACAAGATGGCTACGTCAAGACTACGTCTTCCCGAACTCAGATGCTGAGGTAATTATTATGCTAACCCAGCATCCGAAAATTATCGGAATCGGTGAAACGGGGCTTGATTATTATCATCAGCCTTACGATCAAAAATTACAAAAAGATTTGTTTGTAGCACATATACATGCGGCGTCTAGTACACGCCTGCCTGTTATTGTTCATACAAGAGAAGCAGACGAAGATACTATTGACATTTTAACCTCAGAAATGCGTAACAGCACATTTCCAGGTTTAATACATTGCTTTACCTCTTCAAAAAATCTAGCGGCAAAAATGCTAGATATCGGTTTATATATTTCAATTTCAGGGATTATAACTTTCAAGAATGCTACTGATTTACAAGAAATAGTCAAATATATACCGCTTGATAGGTTATTAATAGAAACCGACACTCCTTATTTAGCTCCTACGCCTATGCGAGGCAAACAAAACGAACCGGCATTTGTTAGGTATGTCGCTGAAAAAGTTGCCGAACTCAAAAATATAACATCAAAAGAAGTAGCAAATGTTACTACTCGTAACTTCAAAACATTATTTTCTAAATTTGAAAAATATATAAATAATACTTTAAAAAATAGCAAGTTTGATAATTTAAAGTTGCAATTTTTAAAATAATATGTATATTTTATAGTATTTCAATTATTAGTATATTTGATATGGAATTTAATCGCAAAAATACCATCATTGGTTTTTTAAAAGCACATGAAGATCAGAAATTTACCTCTTATGGTATAGCTGAATGGTTTGTAGAAAATCACATTGACGAAGCAAGACTCAAGAAGAAAAAGATAAGGAGATTATAGGAATTGATGCAGGTGAAATTAGCAGTAGTAAGCTTTCTGCTGAACGAAGACAAGAACCTAATATTAGAATAGAGCTAAAACCTAAGCTAAAGTTTTATTATTCGCAAGACCCTAATTACTATGTCAATAATGAACAAGCCACAGAACCTAAAATAAATGCAAATAAAGAAGATAAAATAACCGCAGTGCAAGTATGTGATGCACTGGCATTATATCTTCAAAACAAATTGAAGATTCATAATATGCCTATTAAGCATAATTTTTCTTCAAATAAACAAGGCACTAAAGGTAATAATAAATGGTTACCCCAGATTGGGTAGGTATGGAAGTTCTTAATGAAAAGTGGAGTTTACTAATTAAAGATTGTGCTAAATATTATGCATGAAAACAAACAAGGCTTTGGTCTTTTGAAGCAAAAAAAATTATCAATCGTAGTAATTTGCGAGAATCGTTTTTTCAGGCTTTATCAAATTCCTCATGTGCACATTATGGTTATGTAGTTGCTGCTGATTTAATTGAAAGTAGATAAAATGATACTAGGCATGGTATAGGATTTATTTTAGTAGATATAGAAAATCCTGAAGATAGTAACATATCAATTCCTGCTAGAGAAAGATCAGAAATAGATTGGAATATGGCTAATAGGTTAGCAGAAGAGAATAAAGATTTTGAAAATTATATAAATAATATTGATACAGTCTATAAAAAACAGAAAGTAAATGATAGTACTTGGTTTAATATTAATGACCACGTAAATAAAATTCCTAAGCAAAATAAGAAGAAAAAATAAACATATTTATATATAGACCATTATTATCATGCATTTATAAAAATTTAAGCAGTGAGTCCTAAAATTAATGTACTGAGAATTTTTAGTGTTAAACTAAATTTATATTCATTATTTTTAAATTTGTGAATAAATTATGATTAACTGTGATTTAAGTACTAATTATACATATTATATGTTAGAGGGGCTTAGAGCACAAATTGCTCCAATGCATTTAGGTATAAAAATTCTAAAAGAAGCATATTAACATGAGATAACGGTTTTGCAAGAATTATGCATGCTTATTTAACGCTTTGTGAACGCATGACTAGAAAATATGAAAAACCCGCATTTAATAATCATTGAAACAATTATTGATGATAAAACCTATAACATTAATGAAAAAGTTATACTAAAAAAGTCTTTTTGTGAACTAAGGCATTTTCAGAAAATAGGTTTTAAAAAAGAATTACCTCAATTATTAATAGTAGCACCCATGGCCATGGCGGGACATCACGCTACTTTACTTAGAACAACAGTACAAGAATTATTACTGTATACCGGTATTTATATTACAGATTGGACGGAAGCCAGTTATGTGCCACTTGAAGCAGGGCATTTTGATATGGATGATTATATTGATTACGTAATGGAGTTTATCAATTTTATAGGACCGAATGTTCATACTATGGCAGTTTGCCAACCTACTGTTCCATTGCTTGCCGCCATTAGCTTAATGTCGGAGAGTAATAGTCCACATGTGCCGAGTTCGATGATTTTGATGGGCGGCCCTATAGATGCTAGAAAAAATCCCACGGCAGTTAATGAATTCGCTCAAAGTAAACGTTTAGAATGGTTCTGCCAAATGGTTACAATGCAGGTGCCGCCAAACTATCCCGGACATGGTAGAAAAGTATATCCCGGTTTCCTCCCACTTGCAGTCTTTATGGGTTTAAACTTATTGCGTCATATAGATTCACATTTAGAATTATGGCAAAGTTTATTAAATTCTGACTATAAAAAAGCCGATCATACTATTAAATTTTATGATGAGTATTTAGCAGGTATGGATATGCCGGCAGAGTGTTACTTACAAACTATAGATGAAGTATTCTAACAATTTTCGTTAGCAACAGGTAAATTAGTTTCTGAGAAGCGTCCGATCGATTTAAAACATATTACTAAATGTGCTTTATTCGGTATTGAAGGGGAATTAGATGATATTGCAGCGGTAGGGCAAAACAAAAGGTGCTTTAAAACTTTGTTCAAATATACCTGAATCAATGCAAAGATACCATTGACAAAAAGGGGCAGGGCATTACGGGGTATTTAGCGGAAGTAAATTTAAACAGTTTATAGTGCCTATTATCAAAGATTTTATCTATGATTTTGATAAAACTAATTTCAAGCAATCTAAACTTAAAGCAGCATAAAAATAGTCATTACGAGCGGGCATTGCCTACGTGGATTGTTTTTTCCGTCATTGCGAGGAAATTGCATAGCAATTGACGTAGCAATTCAGTAAAAAATGCTGATTTACAGCATTTTTTTGTTATTTTTTCTGGATTGTCACGCTTCTTTCAGTCGCTCGCAATGACGGGGTGGTATCCACGCAACAATACCTTGCTGGAATTATAGTGCAGCCATACAACAAGATCATAATTAAAGGAGAAGGGTGGTAATCTAATATTCAACTCTTATTAGTCTTTTGAATTTCTTGTTGTTGCTGTTGTCTGTATTCTTCCGCTTTTTCTTCGATGTAATTAAAAAAGAAATAAGTAAAAGTTAAAAAACCGCTCAAAATAATACCAAATGTTATTAGTATTGCTTTAAGTTGCTTTCGTGAATCTTCTGCTTTTAACCTTTTCTCTTCTTCATCTATGTCTTCATCATTTTTGACTTCAGATATTATTGTGTGTTCTTCTGTAGTATTTTCCATGTTGTAACTCAACTAAAATGAACCGCTTTATTACTAAGTTGTTCCTATAACTTACAGATTTTTGAAGTTTATAAGATTAGCTATATTTGAATGATGAGGTTTAAACTCATAAAAATAGGATATATAAGCAATAACTCTATGTCAATAGCCTTGAATATTAGCGGTGTTCAACTAAGGTTATACATATTATGATAATTTGAGTCTCCTAACATTGAAGTATTTAAAGTATCGGAGTAAGCAGCTGATAATATAGCATCATCAAAAGTGATATTAAGCTGTCCTATATAGTCTTGAATAAAATTGTTAACAGTAGATTCAAAGTTTGTATATTTTTAGGATATGAATAAACAAGCTGTGTACATTCTGTATTTCCTAATTTACTTCCAATCAATGTTAATAACATAGAGTTATATTCATCTTGGGGGTGTTACGATTAATTATTTCGTAAGTTTTAGCAAGAATATAACAAGCTTAGTTATTTCCCTTCATAGTTTCTAATTTTATTTCTTCAGAAGATAAAATATTATTTAGAAAAGCTTTTTCATATATTTCATAATTCGGTGATGAATAAGATTTTCCGTTAAAAAGAGCAGTAAATAGGATGTTAGCTTTCTCTAGATCATTCATTTTTGATTTATCGGCAACCAAAAGGCCGTTTTCATAGTATCGATAATTATGCAATTGTCAAGACCTTAATTTATTATTAGAACTAATGAAAGAGTTTGTAGTATTGCTTGTTACTACGTTTCCCTAGCAATAATTATCGTTTATATTCCGGTGTTTTACCGGTAATAAAGAATGCCAAGTACCAAGATCGTTCCAAGCAAAATCGGCTTTTATCATGACCATTCCCGAAATATATTCCATTATGGTATTGTCTATAGAAATTGCTGCGATTTCATTATAAGCCTCATTGTCTATGGCCAAACTATTCTCATTTTTTACGGCAGTATTAAATGCTTTTTTTGCAATACAGAATAAATCAGGTTGAAGGTTCATTGCTAAGTTTAAGAAGAAGTTAACATCGTATACACAAATTCCTGAATTCCAAAAATATTCATTACATTGAAAATGTTTGCTTGCTCTAATACAGGTTGTTCAATTAAATGATCAACTAGATAAACATTTTCTGCAATTGATAATCCTGTGTTTATATAGCCATACTTGGCACTTATAACATTTATAGGAATATAGTGCAAATGCCGCATTCATTAACATAATGTAAAGCTTTATTTATAGTATTAAGATAATTTATATCATCTGCTATATGATGGTTTGAAGGTAGTAACACTACAATATCAAATCCTAGTGCTGTAGCCGATAATGTCGTAATAATGGCACAAACGGCAGTATTTTTTTGTAAAGGCTCCGTAATTAATGCTATTTCTACATCTATTTCTGCTGCTTGTTCTTTGGTGATTGATTCATATTTTTTGAAAGTAATAATAGTAGGTTGTCCTAAAAATTTATTTCGGTTTAATGTTTGCTGAAGTAAAGTGAGATCACTCAATATTTTTTTAAACTGTTTCGGTTTATCCTTAGATGACAAAGGCCATAGTCTTTTACCGTTACCTCCTGCCATAATCACCGGTTTTATTAGACTCCTTGCATAACCTCCTTCTAAAGGTAATTTGTATACCTTTGATACTTCAAGATTTGGTACGTTAAATTGCAGGATTTGTCTGTGCTCAGGTATTTTTATACGCTGTACAGGCTCACCACTTATTTGACTCCCAACTTCTGAAGTATCTGCGATATACGTCGATCCAATACTCGCATCCTCACTTACCTTTTTGTACGCTGTGGTGCTGCGTTTCATGTCTCCTTCAAATTCCTCTTTATAAGATAGGTTATGTAAGGAGTCTACTCCCATATATTTTACAACTATTAATTGCATTAAATAATAAAGCGCTTTATAAATAGTTTTAAAAAATATGTCAAGTGAATTAACTATATTGGCAAGTTTTACAATAAAAAGTACTTCTGCCTGAATGCTTTATCTTGATAATAGTGCTAGAGCAGCTTAAACAACTTTGTCCCTCTCTACCGTAAACCTTAAGTTGCTTAGTAAAATAACCAGGTTTGTTATCGCCGTTTACAAAATCTTTAAGAGTAGTACCGCCGGCAGTTATAGCTTTAGTTAACACATCTCTAATCGCTTTAATTAAATTTTCTATTTCATCATCCCTTAAATCGTTACCTGATTTATCCGGATGAATTCTAGCTAAATGCAGACTTTCGGAAGCATAGATATTACCGACTCCGACTATAACTCTATTATCCATAATCAAGTTTTTTATTGGTATTTTTTTAGTTTGTAGCTTATCTTTTAGATATTCTAACGTCAATAAATCAGAAAAAGGCTCTATGCCTAAATCATTAAAAAATTCTTTTTCTAAGAGATCAGTCTTAAAACTATAAATCATACCGAATCGTCTAGTATCGTTGAAAATTAACTTTTCGCCGTTACTTAAATCAAAAATCACATGATCGTGTTTTTGAGTTTTATAATTAGCAGATTGCAGAGTAAATCTGCCGCTCATGCCTAGATGAACTATTAAAGAATAATCATTATTAAAATCTATAATTAAGTATTTTGCACGACGCCTAACATCCAGTATATTAGTATTTAAGATTTCTGTAGCTAAAAGCGGGGATAGCTTATAACGTAAATTATCTCTTTTTAACTCTACATTTTCTATAATGAGCCCGATTAGCTTATCTTTTAGAGAGTTTTTAAGAGTTTCTACTTCAGGAAGTTCCGGCATGTGATACTAATATTTATAATAAAAAACTATGAACCAAACAAATTTTGGCTTTAAAAAAGTAGACTACACTAAAAAACAAGGTTTAGTAAATAACGTTTTTTCTAATGTCGCTGATAAGTATGATTTAATGAATGACTTAATGAGTTTGGGATTACATCGCTTATGGAAAGATGAATTTATTAGGCAAATTCCAAATCTTAACTCTCATATATTAGATGTTGCTAGCGGTAGCGGTGATATTGCTTTAAAACTTGCTAAAAAAGCAAGGGATAGAGTTAATAATATCTCTTTAACTTTAAGTGATATTAATGAAGAAATGTTAAAGCAAGCTAAGAAAAAAGCAATAGATCTGAATTTATTTCAAAATCTTAAATTTACTGTAGCAAGTGCTGAAGAACTACCGTTTCCGGATGATAGTTTTGATTATTATACTATAGCATTCGGTATTAGAAACGTACCTGATATAAATAAGGCTTTAAAGGAAGCATGTAGGGTTTTAAAGCCAATGGGTAAGTTTATATGTCTTGAGTTTTCAAAAGTAAAGGAAGGATACATAAAAGATTTCTATAAATTCTACTCATTTAATATTATACCGAGTATTGGTCAAATGATAGCGGGTAATAAAGAGGCATATGAATATTTGGTTGAAAGTATAGATTTATTCCCCTCACAAGACGAGTTTAGAATAATGATTAAAGACGCCGGTTTTGAGGAGGTCGGTTATAAAAATCTAAGTGGCGGAATAGTTGCTATCCACAGTGCGTATACTCGATGAACTTCAAAAATTGGCTACGTCGTTCTACAAGATCTGCGGTACTTACGTATTAAGTATACGCGCCGCTCCTCGACTTGTGAACTCCTTGCTCTTTTTGAAGTTGATCTTCGTATACTATTCTTTATTTTACTTCGGAGTATATAATAGATGATAAGTAATTTTTTTAATTTAATACGTATTTTTCGTATCATCAGTAAAAAGCAAATCTTAATTGATTCAAGAAGCCCTAAATATTGCAGGTTTATCGGTTATATATTAGCCTTATTTTTTGCTCCGGTCTCGTTAATAAAAAAATCACGGGAAGATTACGGCAAACGCTTAATAGATTGTTTAAGTGATCTTGGACCTATTTATATAAAATTTGGACAAACTCTTTCGACAAGAGCCGATTTAGTAGGAGCAGAGATAGCAGGTTATTTAAGGTTACTGCAAGATAAGCTACCTCCGTTTGATGGTGGGGTGGCGAGAAGGTTGATAACGTCATTGCGAGGAGACATGTATGTCGACGAAGCAATCTCAGCAAGCAAACAAAAGATTGCCACGCAGTCTATGACTGTGAGCCATGACGCTCTCCCTTTCTTACACCTCGACGATACCCCCATCGCTGCCGCATCCATTTCGCAGGTACATAAAGCACAACTTATAACCGGTGAATATGTTGCGGTAAAAATTTTGCGTCCGGGTATTCATAAAAAATATAACAGAGATATTAAGCTGCTATATTTTCTTGCAAAAATTATCTCAAAATTTTCTAAAGCAAAAAGGCTCAAACCGATTAAAGTAGTCGATAAATTTCATGAAACTATGAAATTTGAGCTTGATTTACGTTTAGAGGCGGCAGCAGCTTCTGAGCTTACGGATAATATGCGAAATGATATTAACGTGATAATCCCTAAAATATATTGGGATTTAACATCAGAAAATATACTAACCACCGAGTGGTTAGACGGCACTTCTATATATGATACTTTGCTACTAAAGGAAATGGGGTTAGAGCCTTCAAAAATATCTCAGGATTTTGCCGTAATGTTTTTCAATCAAGCCTATAGAGACGGATTTTTTCATGCTGATTTACATGCAGGGAATATTTTAGTGAATAAGCAAGGTAAAATAATTTTACTTGATTTCGGTATTATGGGCAGACTTAAAGAAAAAGATCGTTTAGCCGTTGCCGAAAGTCTATTTGGCTTTTTAAGGCGTGATTATAAATTAGTTGCTAAAGTACATTTAAGAGCCGGCTATATCCCATCAAATACCGATTTAGCTTTATTCGCTCAAAGTTGTAGAGCAGTTACCGAGCCTATAGTAGGGACGCCCATAAAAAATATTTCCATAGGTAAGCTGCTTGCACATTTATTTAAAATCACGGAAGATTTCGGCATGGAAGTACAACCGGAGTTGTTGCTATTGCAAAAGACTTTAATAATGGTGGAAGGGATAGGCAGACAGTTAGACGGTAATGTTAATATGTGGCAGCTCGCCGAACCTTGGATTAAAAAATGGGCCGTGAAAAATCTAAGCCCTGAAGCGAAGTTGTTACGATTGGTAAAGCATGACCTAGATAGTCTAGAGGATATTATTTGACATATAAAAAATTAGCCTTATATATTAAGAAATTTTTTATTATGAAACTAAAAGATTTATTTATTAAATATCCTATTACTACTCCTTTTGTGGTTGATTGTAAAAATGATAAATTAGTATTTCCTTCAGATAAAGAACAAAAATATAAAAGAGATCTAAAAGAAAAAATAGGAGAGGAAGAGTTTGAAAAATTAACGGCTTTAGATAAAATTGTTTAATACCCCGAAAACTTAGAAAATATAGCTTTAGTAAGTATAGAAAGACATCTCGATAAATCATTTATAGTAGCGAAATTGCTTAATGATGTATAACGTGAATATTATAAATCCATATAGATCCCGATAATAATATTAAATCGATTTTGCATTTCTCAGAAATATATTTTATCGGTGATGTAGGGTGAATGCCGGCTGAAGTTTTAAAACGCGAGTATAATGTCGGTACTATACAGCAAAAATCTTTACCGAAAATCATGGAATTATGGCCTGATCCTTACTATTACAACTGGATTCAGAAAAATAAAGAGTATAACAACCCGGATATAGATCCTCAGGTAATGGAGAATATTGTTTTATTCTGTGGAGAGGTTAGTATGGATTTACCGGTAAATGAAAAATTATAGTAAAAAACCATTGCAAGATAACCATGACTTTTAAAATTAACAAAAATTAAATTTTATAAATCTTTAAATTATATAAAGGTATTGAAATGTCTAAAAGCCAAGAGCAAGAGCAGGAATCCATTGATAATATAAGGCAACAGTTTGATAAAGAATATAAAAATCTTTCGTGGGTTCAAGTTGGATATTTAGCTCTTGGAGCTGACACAGGTAACAAAAAATATGATGAGTTAAATAAACGATATCTAGATCTTAATAAGGATAATTTAGGTATAATACAAAGTGTTATCCAAGCAGTCGGGAATGTTCCTAGTGCATTGCAGTTTACCTGTGAGGCTTCTCAAGTTTTACCTGATCTTGCATTGGAGCTTAATAACCTCAGAAAAGCGAGAAGTGCTAACACTAGTGTAGGTTCTATTGACGCTGGTTGCAAGATGATAGCAGATGCAGCATCGCTTATAAAAAAAATGTGCTTCTGTTTTACATTCCGAAACTATATCTAATAGTTCAAAAGAAACTCTTTTACAGTCTAAAGTTATCTCATATCTTCTCACGCCTATTTTAAATAAGAGGCTTAGCAAAATAACAAAACACTTTCAAACTTCCGAAACAGAAAAAATAAATGTATTAGACAAAATAAGTCCTAAATTTATCAGAGAATTATCTACACTAGGAGTAGATTGAATATCTAAAGCACTAGAAAGCGATTTAAACCCAAAAGTACAAGAAATATATAAGAATATTAAACAAAAAAACGCGTCATCTCAAGGTGCTATATTAAAAATATACATGACATTTAAAGCACAAAAAATCGCTAAACCTGAATTAATTGCAAATACAGTAGCACTACTTGTAAATTCTAGCAAAAAATTAATTGAAAGTACTCCTTCAGCTATAAAAGCTTATAGTCAGCTTAAAGCAAATCAGCGTTGGACTAAAATTAACCTAAATATGGAAGGGTGAGATACTGAAACTAAAAAAGAGTTATTAAAAGGCAAAAAACCTCAAATATTAGTTGAAAATGCCAAAAAAATTATTGATAATTTATCTCCTGTTTTAGAAAAAAATTACCGCGATATTTAGATAGTAATAAACAGGATATATTAGATATTTTAAAATATCCTAAAGTAACGGAAAGAATAGAATCACAAGGGAAAGATCCGGAGTTTATACATAAGGCATTAGATGCATCTACGTCTTTTTTAAAAGATGCTCTGCCGTCAATTACTAAACTTGCAAGTCTTGCTCTTCCCGATAGCGATAAAGTTGCTGATATAATACAAAAATTTCAGTTAATTAAGCCACTTCCAAAGGAAGAGAAATAAAAAGAAGAAAAGGTAAAAGAGGTAAAGGAATTGATGAGTCCTTTGATACAAGTTAAAAACCATAATCCGGAAATAAGAAAAATAATTGAAAAAGACCTTCCTGAACTATTAACAAAACATGCAAGTAGTTTAGGACCGGTTGTAGATGAGTTTTGAAATAAAACACCTAAGGGTCAAAAATTAAAATTAGACGGTGAAAAATTAGTAAAGATAGCCGGTAAGTAAACATGCACCTGAATTAATTCAAATTGCCGATAAATTTAGCAAACATGAATACGGTAAAATTATTATTGCTGGCGTTAAAATTATTATCAGATCCAAAAGTGCTAGGAGTAGTAGCAGAAACTATAGTTCATTTAGGAAAAAGTAAATTTAGTAAAGATAAGGAAGCGGTAGGACCGCATACAAGTAAGGTATTAGAAGAAAGACAAAGAGAGATAGGAAAATCCGGTAGAGGAGCCTAAGTCCTGTGCACTTTTAATAGAATAATCATAATTATGGCTCTTTTTAGTTGGAAATGATCAAATTTTTTTGAAATATGCATAACTATTCCTTCAAAAATCTTATTAATTTTCGCTTAAAAAGATCTAATAATTATAATCATTAATCAAAAGTGCACAGGACCTAGAAACATCTTGCTATTATTTGATTAAAATTATATTGTAAATTCAAAGTGTCATTATGAAATTACAAGGATGATAGACAGAAATTATTAGTTAACACATATCACAGGTGCCCTTGAGATATTCCCTATTTGTGTCATGCTCGGTCCAAGGCAATGTGGTAAAACTACTTTAGCTCACGCTTATATTAAACAGCTTAAAGAAGATGAAAAGAGCTACTTTTTTGACCTTGAGGATCCATCTCACTTAGATCAATTTAAGAATCTTAAAACAACTCTTGAGCCTTTAAACGGTTTAATAGTAATTGATGAAATTCAAAGACAACCTGAAATTTTTCCTTATTTAAGAGTTCTTGCTGACTATTCAAACAAAAAATTTTTAATATTAGGTAGTGCTTCTGGAGCATTATTACTTAATAAATTCATGATGAATATTATCTAGTAATATATCTAATTCAGCTTTTTCGGTGCTAATAACTAAACTGTTATTAATTAATTTTAAACTACACATACGGGTTTTTAGTTTTTACGTAAGTGAATCTAATAGGAACGCCCGGCATGTCAAAAGCCTCACGCATATTGTTTACTAAATACCTAGTATAGCTATCGGTAATTTTTTCCGGATTATTGGAGAATAGCTTGAAAGTAGGGGGGCGGGTTTTTGTTTGAGTCATATATTTTACACGCACTCTTCTGCCTCCTTTTTGTAAAGGCAGCAGATGTGCTTCCGTAGTAAAATTAAGCCATTCATTTAATTTGCTAGTAGTTATTTTCTTATTCCAAATTTTATAAATTTTAAGACACGCATCTAGCACTTGTTCAATATTTTGTTTATTTATTGCTGAAATGAATAGAACGGGGATACCTTTAACTTGAGGCAGATGAGTATTGATTTGATAATAAAATTCTTCCTGAAATGCTTCTTTTTCGGATTCTTTAACTAAATCCCATTTATTCACTACTATAACTATACTTCTTCCTTCATTGACCACATGGCTTGCAATATTTAAATCTTGCTGTTTTAAAGGAGCTAAAGCATCAATCATTAAGATTACGGTATTAGCCAATTTAATACTGTTAATAGTATCCGATGCCGATAATTTTTCTAAAGACTCTGTAATAGTAGATTTCTTGCGGAGTCCTGCCGTATCAATCAATTTAATATGATTATTTTTATATTGCCAATCAATTTCAATTGATTCACGAGTAATGCCGGCTTCAGGACCGGTTAATAATCTTTCATCATTAATGAGAGCGTTTATAAAAGTAGATTTTCCTGCGTTAGGTCTGCCACTAACTACTATCTGCAAACAATCTCCTTTAATTGGATCGGCTATATTTGTCTCGATTGATTCTTCTTCAGGTAACTTGGCAATAATTTCGTCATATAAATCAATTAAGCCTGTGCCATGTTCGGCAGAGATAGCTATCATACTATCAAACCCTAATTTATAGTACTCTTTATCAAAATCAAAAGCTTTCTCGCATTTATTAACTACCAATATAGCAGGCTTATTATATTTTCTAACAAAACTACTAAGTAGCTTATCATCAGGTAATATTCCGCTTCTAGCGTCAACCATAAAGCAAATTAAATCTGCCTCTAAAATTGCTTTAGTAGTCTGCTCAATTAACCTCTCTCCCATACTATTAGGATGCTCGTCAAGTCCTGGGGTATCAATTAACAAAAATTCAAAAGAGCCGATTTTGCCGTCTGTATATTTTCTATCTCTAGTGACGCCTGGCAAATCGTGAACGATAGCTTTTTTACGTATGCTTAATCTATTGAAAAGCGTTGATTTGCCTACATTCGGACGGCCAACTAAAGTAATGATTTGCTTAGTCATTATTTAATATATTATTATGGTTAAGAGAACTAATAATGCCCCGATAAAACCTACTATATTTGCTATTATAATAGGTGTATTTTTTATTAATATGCCGTATATAAGCCAACTACAAAGAGCAATAGCACTTATAGTAAAGGCGGGCATAGACACAGAAGCCGAAGATTGGCAGGTGAAAATCTTATGAGCCTGTACATAGAACATAAAATTGCCTATTGTACCGACAATCGTCATATATTTTTCGTAAAATGTCATGAATTTTGGAGACATATATTTATTTTTAAAAAGTGGTCTATGTCATTCCTGCGTAGGCGGGAATGACATACGGCACCCTAAGATAGCAACATTCCACATTGACTATCCCTTAAAACTCGCAATTACCGGTATATGATCTGAAGGTTTTTCTTGAGTCCTTAAATTATAATCCATATAGCAATTTTCTAAATAGTCAATAGTATTATTACAACCAAGAATCATATCAATCCTCATACCTTTATTTTGTTCAAAACATCTGGCTCTATAATCCCACCATGAAAATTCTTGTTTACTCGGATGCATTAATCTGTATAAATCCTCAAATCCGGAATTTAGAATAGTGCGTAATTTTTTTTGTTCAACCTCAGTAAAACACGTAGTTTCAGCCAGTAGCTTAGGTGAATATACGTCTATATCGAACGGTGCAATATTGAAATCACCGCCTATGATAGTTTTTTCGTCAAAAGATTTTTTAGTTGATAGATAATTGATAAAATTATCATAAAATGCTAGTTTTGCTACAAATTTATCGCTACCGACAAATGAACCGTTAGGAGCATAGAGCGAGATTATATTACAAAACCCTATAGGTAATGATAATTTTATTTCTAAGAATCTTGCTTGATCACTACAGTAATTATTCGGAAAATCCTTAATTATTTCATCGACAGGAAATTTTGAAATTATAGCAACGCCGTTATATGATTTTTGTCCGTGAACATAAGAATTATAAGGTAGATCGGATAATGCATCAAAAGGAAATTTTGCGGTTTCGCATTTTATTTCTTGCAATAATAAAATATCCGGATTTTCTTTAGATAAAAAATTACGCAATAAATTAAGTCTTGTTTTTATGGAATTAATATTCCAAGTAGCTATTTTCATGTTTGTTTTGCTATATCTTCTAATTTTGTATTACGGAATCGCCACTCAAGAAAACCAAAATGATAAACTAAGAGACTAGTAATAAATGCTCTGGCAATTACTATCCTCATTGAATATTTTATTGTATGATAATTTGGATTACTACTGTACATATCTAATAATATGCTAAAAGCTATAGCCCATAAATACAGTGATTGCAATACTCACTCCTCTTGGTGTCCTCTTAATTGAATTTTCTTTCATAATAAAATCTCGTAATATTGTATCGCAATTAGCTGTAATGAAAGCAAAAAACGGTCCCCAAAAACTTAGAGGCTCAATTTTGTGAATAATAACAATTGCAACTCCTCTCAGTAGTATCAGTAGCTCCTGCTGTCATTTCGGCATTGCCGCTTTGAATATCTAGCTATCTTGATTGTACTCAATATTGATACCTATTTTTGCAGCAATAGCGTTCATTAATTCTATATCCATACCGGAAACGGTAGTATGACCGTTTGAAGCAGCAATTAAGTATTGATAAGGCTCATTTACATACCATGCATTTATCAAAGTTTTTTTATCAGCTGTCCTTCGCATTCTAAAATTGCTTGTTGTTCGTTCGTGCCTATGCTTAAAGCATACAAATTTTTAGAAATGAGAAGTATAAAACCAAAGCCTTTAAGCACGCACTACTTTAATTTCACCGTCAGAAAATTTAATATTAAAAATTTTTTCATTCGCAGCAGTAATTTTAGAAGATAAAAAATTACCAGTTTCTCCTTTAACTATAGCAAAACCTCGTTTTAATACGTTGTGATAATCAAGGCTTGCAAGTAACGTACTATTTAATTCTAATTTATACTCAAAGTTTTTCAAAGTATTATTTGCCGATTTTGATAGATAAGCTGTTTGATGTGTTAATTCTAATGTTTTGTAATTGATTATTTTAGCAGGGTTAACTCTTTCTTTAGAAAAAGATTTTATCTTTGTTTCTTGTAGTTCAATAAAGCACGGTAAAGCATCTAGTAAATTAAAACCGGTTTCGTCCAGTAATTGCTGCCTATTATTTATATAGTGAGAGAGATATCTGTGTATTTTATTGTAATTTACTATATTTTGTTCGTGATATTTAATTAACCGGCTAGTATTATTCAATAATATTTTTTCATAAGATTGTAGCGTATTATTTAAAATAGAGCGTACCGGTACAGCAAATTCTGCGGCAGCAGTCGGTGTTGGAGCTCTTTTATCGGCTGCTAAATCTATTAAAGTATAATCCACTTCATGACCTACTGCGGAAATAATAGGAATTTTTGAGTTATAGGCAGCACGTACTAATATCTCATCGTTAAATGACCAAAGATCTTCTATAGAACCGCCACCTCTAGCAACGATTATAACACGTGGTTTATTTACCTCTTCTAAATTGTTAAATCCTTCAATTGCTTCAGCAATTTCATTGCCAGAATTTTCGCCTTGTACGCTAACCGGCCATATTATTATCCGAGTCGGAAAACGTTCGCGAATACGATGAATAATATCTTTAATAACAGCACCGGTTATTGAAGTGATAACGCCTATTTTATCAGGTAAAAAGGGTATAGGAATACGTATTTTATTAAATAAGCCTGCTTTCTCGAGCCTTGCTTTACGCTCATTTAGAATTTGCAGCATAGCTCCAAGTCCTGTGGGTTGCAAATTATCTACCGATAATTGATAACGTGAATTACCTGCATAACTTGAGAGTTTACCGCTAATTACTACTTCCATGCCGTCATTTAAAGGAAATTTGATTTTAGCAAGAATAGGACGCCAGCAAGTACAGGCTAAAATGGCGGTATTTTCTTTTAAGTTAAAATAAGCATGACCTGAGCTTGCTATTTTTAAGCCTGAAATTTCGCCTTTTACCTTAATATAGCCAAAATTATTTTCTAATAGCTCTTTGATTTTATTAGAAATCTCACTAACTGAAAACTCTTTGGTTGCTTGATGCGCAATGAAATTGTCTAGCATTTTATTAGTATTTGGTGTTTTGCGCTGAGGGTAACACATTATTCGTCATTACGAGGAGAAACTATAAGTTTTGACGAAGCAATCTCAGGAGTTTATCCTACTTTATGAGATGGCCACGTCGATGCTATGCATCTCCTCGCAATGATGATTATCATCTCCATAGAATAACCTTGTACTACAAAAGAGCAAGCAAAATTTTTTATTATTTGATATATTGCTAATAGCTTGCTATTATTTTTTACTATTAAAATATATTTATTACATATAAATGCTACTGCGAATAATATGTTTGCTTATTATCATAATATTTTCTTTGGTAAGTTTTAGCGCTCTTTCTAAGAATGGTCAAAATATTAAAATAAGCAATATTATAGCTGACTTCGTAGAGTATAATGAAAATCAGGATTTGATATATGCTAAAGGTAATATAAGAATTATCACGGATGAGTATTTATTAATGGCAGATAATTTACTTTATGATATAGAAAATGATATTTTATGGGCAGAAGGTAATATCCGAATTAAGGATAAACAAAATCGGATAATAGAGGGAGACAAAGCGGTTTTAAAAGATGAATTTAAGAAAGGTATCATATCGGAATTCATTTTGCTTTCCGGTGATAATAATCTTTTAATTGCTAAACTTGCCGAAAGAATAGATGAAAATAATCTTAAGCTGCACCATGCCGAGTTTACCCCTTGTGATGTTACTTGTAATAGAAACCCTATTTGGCAAATTGCTGCTAAGGATACTTATATTCGTTCCGCAGAGCATAGAGTAGTTTATAAAAACGTGTTTTTTGAAGTATACGGTGTACCGATTTGTTACTTACCGTATTTTTTCCATCCGACTCATACGGCCCCTGCAACTTCTGGATTATTGGTACCTGACGTCAAAAATAAAGGGTTTGGCATCCCCCTATATCTACGTGCAAAACCTAATATCGATTTTACGCTCACGCCAAGAATTTTGAGTAAATATCAAACTTATGAGCTAGAAGCACGTTATCGCCTGAATGATACCGATAATATGAATTTTCAAGTTAGTTACGGTAAATTACCGTATTTTCTAGAAAAAGATGGAAGTGTAGTGAAAAATAAAAAAGTTTCTTCTTATCATTATATAGCAAGCGGTAATTTTATTAGTACCGATAAAGTTTATGATTACGGTTTCAGGGTGGAGCGTACATCGGATAAAGCTTATTTAAAAAATTATTATAATAACTACGCTTCATATTTAACTTCTAAAATATTCTTAAATAAAATTCATGAGGTTGATTATTTTTCGGCGGAAGGATTAAGTTTTCAAGGCTTAGGTAGTAATGATCGTAAATATAACGATCCTCTAGTATTACCAAAAATCAATACAAAAAACGTGATAAATTTGAATGATAATGACAACAGCCATATCGTTGTTGAAAATAATACGTTAATGTACAAAGAAAGAATAGGAAAACAAGTTGCTAGAACCTCTTTGCAACTATCCTTTATGCATAATGTGCTGACTGCTTCAGGACAAATTTTTGATTTTGCTGCTAAAGATAGAGGCGATTTTTATCTTGCTAGGCGGGCTTATGTAGATAAGCCGAGAGAAAGTAAATCATTTCAAAGGAATATACCGGAATTGCAAACTTTATGGCGTTATCCGTTAGTAGGCAATATAACAAAAACGATAAATTTACTTATTGAGCCGGTAGTTTCTTTTACTATGGGACGTAAACTATCTAAGAAAGATAAAAATTTTGTTATAATTGATCCTGCTAAATATGAATTATCCGAAAAAAATATCTTTTTATCCAACCGTTATAGCGGTATTGATTGCCATGATTTCGGTAATAGATTAAGTTACGGCTTAAATACTAGTATTGCTAAAGAAGAAAATTATTTAAAATTATTTTTAGGACACTCCCGTAATACAAGATATAGTATAAATTTGCCAGCTGATGATAAGGAAAATGTAGGGCAGATACTAGGTAATCTTTCTAATAATTTAGAAGTGTTTTATAGCTTTCGGAAAGATAGATATTTCAGACCTATTAGGGATGAAGTGGGAGGCAATTTTAACTATGATAAGATTAACTGTCTAGGTAGTTTTATTCAGCTTACCAAGCTTAACAAATATTATTCCGTAGAAAGTATAAAGGTTTCAAATAATAGAGTACGACAATTTTATGGAGACATAAATTATCAGCTAGCGGAAAATTGGACTATAGGCTTTGGTGCACGCATTGATCTCTCTAGACAAGCTCCAAATTTGCTTACGCGAACTATTAGGATGACATATGCTAAAGATTGTGTTAGAATTACTGCAAAGATTTATTCCGATTATCTAGCCGATGGAAGTAGAGGAATCAAAAAGACTACCTCTTCGCCGACTATTTCTATCGGTTTAAAAGTTTTAAACATGTGAGTATACTCGTTTTATTTGAAAAATTGGCTCGTCTTATAAGTTCTGCGGTGCTCACGTACTAAATGTACGCTCTGCTCCTTGACTTATAGACTCCTTGCTCTTTTCCAAATAAAACTTCGTCTACTTACTGGTCACTTATTCAGAGTATCATATGAGAAAATTATTATTAATCATTACCGTTTTTTTTACTTTTAATGTAGCACAAGCATCATTACCGAATATAGTAGCATCCGTAAATGATGAACCTATTACTCTTAATGAGTTCCGTGCTAGAAAAAAAATGATTATGGCACTAAATAATGTTGCAAGTCTAACGCCTGCTCAAGATAAGCAGCTAAGTGACTTAGCACTTAAGAGCTTAATTGACGAATCTTTGCTTTTTCAATATGCAGGAGATAGAGAAATTCCGCAAGAAGAGATAGAGAACGCTATTAAGTCTATTGAAGATCGTAATAAAATGCCTCACGGTTCTCTTCTTCAGTATCTAAAAAGCAGATCGGTCAATCCTGATAGTTTTATTTCCCAAATTAAATCCGAGTTGATTAAAATGAATATTTTATCAAGTCTATCAAGATCGGTACAAGTAAGTAATAAAGAAATAGATGTTGCAATTTTATCTAGCGATCAAAAAGACGTAGAAATTTCAATGCAAGTATTTACATCTAAAGATGGTGGCAATAAAGCGTTTACGCAGATGAATAATTTGAAAAATCGACTAAAAAAATGTGCGGATGTTAAAAAATCGCTTTATGATAATTTTGCTACTATGCAAATTATTACCGATAAGCTTAGCAAGATAGAAGGCGTAAAACAAACTATTGTAAAGGACTTAACTCCTGATAAAGCAAGTAATGTTTTTGAAGTAAATAACAAATTTGAAATAACATTAGTGTGCAGCAAAAAAATCTTAAATGTTAATGAAGATGAAAATAATTATGTAGTAAATTTCCTAACCAATAAAAAGATTTCGCAAAAAGCACAAAAAATGTTTGAAAATATGCGTAAGAAAGCAGCTATAAAAATAATGCTGCCGTCTTAGTATGTGTGATTCTATGTCATTCCCGCGTAGGCGGGAATCCAGAAAATAACCTTGATTATTAATACAGAATTATATTTGATAAAAACAAACATATAAAAACAAGTTTTTATATGTTTTACTGGATTCCCGCTTTCACGGGAATGAAATACCCTATGCTCCCTTCAATTGCAAAACACGCAGCTTTACATCAAGTTAATCCTCTTAGAAAGCACGGACAAAATTTTATTTTTGACAGTAGTCTATGTGATAAAATCGTACGTGCAAGTAACCTGGCAGAAAATAGCCGAGTATTAGAAATAGGGCCCGGCACAGGAGGGTTAACTAGGTCAATATTGCAGAAAAATCCTGAATCCTTAACTGTTATAGAAACAGATGAGAGATGCCTCCCGCTCCTTAATGAGATTAAAGAATATTATCCTAATCTAAATATTATTAAACAAGATGCTCTTAAAATAAATTTAACCGATTTAAGCTGTGATATAGTCAATTCAGTTGGATTTGCATACAAGAAGCGAGAAGCGAAGCCTATAACTAATAGGAGAGCGAACGATATAGGCGAGTCTAAATTAATTGACTATAAAGTCACTATAATCTCTAATTTACCGTACCATATAGGTACTGAGTTAGTGATTAGATGGCTGAAAGAAGCACGGCTAATTACTAGTATGACGCTAATGTTGCAAAAGGAAGTAGTAGAACGTATTTGTGCTATACCCTCAACTAAAGCATATGGCAGGTTATCGGTAATATGTCAGTTAATAGCTAAAGTGGAAAAGTGCTTTGACGTAGCGCCAACTGCTTTCTATCCACCTCCTAAAGTATATTCTGCGATAGTTAAACTAATACCTTTAGAAAATCCGCTGTCTATTGCTCTGATAAATAAAGTTGAGCAAATAACAAAGCTTGCTTTTGCAGGACGACGGAAAATGATCAAATCATCACTGAAAAATCTTGTACCTAATATACATGAAGTATTAACTCAGTTGAACATCAATGATAATTATCGCGCTGAAAATCTTGCCCCTCAAGATTATTTGAGAATTGCTGAAATATTATAGCTTGCATCATTCAGCTTTATCTAACTTTTTTGCTTCTGCTTCTTGCTGTAGTTTCTATTCTGCTGCTTTTTCATCTATATAGTTAAAAAAGAAATAACAGAAAGTTAAAAAACTAGTCAAAACTATGCATTTTGAGCTTTTAATTTCTTTTCTTCCTCTTCATCAATATAAGACTCAGAGGTTAAAATTTCTTCTTTATATTTTAACTCTCTAAAATTAGCTTATATATTAATGATAGAGTTTAATTATCATGTGAGAGAAGTAATTTATAGGGGGGGGGGAATAAGTCAATAATTATATATTTAATAAATCTATCTTACTCAAAAATACAGCTTTTTCTATTTACTAGGTAAATACAATTTAGTTCTTGATTCTTATAATAAAGCAATTGAACTTGATCCTACAAATTCTAAAGCACAATATAATAAACAACATTTATTAAAGCGTATGTATTATTAAGTAAAAAACGCTGCAAAGCTTTTACTTATTGCCTTTTCAATCTATTCTGTTTGCTAGATTTCTTTAGTCTAAAATAAGCGAAGCAGTGATGCTATTCGTCTATTGTAATTTGCTTGATTTCGACAATTGTCTTATATACAAATGTTCAGCCAAAGTAAACATATTAAATAGCATTGGTTTGGTGGTTAGTTTTTTGTGGCAATCTCTAAATCAGTTTCACTCATTAATATCTAGTTGCGATGTGCATTAATACATTAGGGTCACAGCTACGCATTAATTTCGGTTATCGCTACAGGTTTCCTTGATATCAACAGTCTCAAGTGCCTATAAGATATTTAAGAAGTTCCAGCGTGAGTGAAAAAAGACGTTTAGTAAATTATTTGGGAACTTAATATTGAAACCTGAAAAGCTTGATTTTATGCTGTGTTCACTGTTTGATACATTGGTGAATTTGCCTAAAAATGGCGAATGGTACCCGCGGCCGGACTTGAACCGGCAAGAGCTTACGCTCCACGGATTTTAAGTCCGTTATGTCTACCATTCCATCACGCGGGCAGCTGTGGATATTAAGGTTGCATTTGCTAAGTGGACAGATTAATAAAAAAAATACGAAAAAGCAAGTACTTTTATCGTTAATATATTAGTCTGATATGAAAAAGTTATTAAACACATTTAAAATCGTTAGTTTACTCATTAATTTATTAGATAATTAACTTAAATAGTGACAAAATAGTAATAATATGATAGATTAGTTTCAGGAAGTAATACTTTCTCTTGCATGTTATTGACATGTTTATTGACAAATACCGCAAGGTAAGGTAGTTTTACATAATGAATTTTTATCGGCTCTTATATTTAAGTAAGGCTTAAAGTAAAATTTAAGTTTTAGTTATTATAAGCGTGTGTTAAGTTCAAATAAGTAATTTCTATCTAATAAAGGTTTTTATGGCTACAAATATAGTAGGTAAAGTTAAGTGGTATAATTCTACAAAGAATTTTGGATTTATTGAACAGGACAATGGCGGCAAAGATGTGTTTGTACACAAATCAGCCGTAGACGCAGCAGGTTTACATAGCCTTGAAGAAGGACAAGATGTAATTTTTGATCTTGAAGAAAAGCAAGGAAAAGCCTATGCTGTTAACCTCAGAATTAAATAAATTTATAATACCAAAAGCAGCTATCCACAATTGTTTATAATTTAGGGTAGCCTAGTCATCTTTATCAAAATAGTAAATATTTTGTTTTTGTCTTATAATAACCTATATAATTTTAAGTATAATAAATTATTTTTACTAAAAGGGCATGAAAATGCCCTAAATCTAATAATATTATTCTGGCTTGAATAAGATTCTAAAATAGTTTCATTATTCATTATCGTTTTATATATTTAGTAGGTGTTTTGTAATCTAGCTTAAGCATATTTTTTGATTCAGGATAATTATATAAGTCGTTATTTTAATTTACTATAACTTATTTTTTATACAATAGACCTATTGCATAACTTATCTTATAAAGGGAATAAGAACTGCTACTCTACGCAGCGTACATAGTTAAGTATGTAAGGATGAGAGAGCAGCATCGATGTCTCATATATCTTTAAGAAATAAGTTATGTTAAGAGGTCTAATCAATAATGTGCATATTTTGATTTAAAACTATATTGGATTATATAATGAAAAATTTTAATTTATCTGAAGAATTAATTATTGCTCTCGAGACAATGAATATAACTGAGCCGACTGAAATACAAAAGCAATCGATTCCGGTTGCAATGGCGGGATCGGACATACTCGCTTCTAGCCAAACAGGTTCAGGCAAAACTCTTGCTTATTTATTGCCGTTAATTGATTCATTTATTAAAAATAAAACTACTGCTTTAATTCTTGTTCCGACTAGAGAATTAGCAACGCAAATACACAGTACTTTAAATAAAGTAACTACATCCTATAAAATTAATAGTGCAGTTTTGATAGGCGGTGAACCGATGCCTAAACAATTTATGCAATTAAAAAAGAATCCAAAAGTGATTATCGGTACGCCGGGGCGTATTATCGATCACTTAAATAGGGGAAGTCTAAAAATTGATCGTATAGGCATAACCGTACTTGACGAAATGGATAGAATGCTTGATATGGGGATGAAAGAACAATTAGAAGAAATCAATAAATTTTTACCGGAAAAAAGACAAGTTTTAATGTTTTCTGCTACTATGCCAAAACATATTATTGCTGTTTCTCAAAAATATCTAAACAATCCGGTACGTATTACGGTAGGTGCTACTAATAAAGCAGCTGCAGAAATAAAACAGGAATCAATGCATGTTTCTGATAAAGAAAAATTTAGTGCATTAACTAAACAACTTGGTCATAGGGAAGGATCGGTCATTATTTTTGTGAAGACTAAACGCTCTGCCGATCAATTAGCTAAAATGTTAAAATATGAAAATCATACAGCAGAAGCTATACACGGTGATTTAAGTCAGCGTCAACGTGAAAGAGTAATTTTATCATTTCGTAAGTCAAACCATAGAATAATGGTAGCAACTGATGTAGCGGCTCGTGGGCTTGATATTCCTCATACACAGCATGTGATTAATTATGATTTACCTATGTGTCCTGAAGATTATTTACATAGGATAGGTAGAACGGGTAGAGCAGGGGCTACTGGACATGCGTTGTCTTTTATTTCTCCTGATGATGTTATTAGATGGCGTGCAATCGATCGTTTAGTAAATAAAGGAGAATCTACGCCACGTAGTGAGTTTAGAAGTGATAAAAATAATCGTAAAAGATCATTCGGTAAAAGAGCCGGCGGTGACGGTAAAAAGTTTAATGCTTTTGATAGTAGCCGTAAAAGAACCTTTGATGGTAACAGCTACGGTAATAAAAGAAAGAAAGTATCGTAATTTAGGTTTACGTTATTTATATCATTGCGAGGCAATTACATAAGTAATTGACGAAGCACAATCTCAAGAGTTTATTATTATTTCATTAGAGTGTCACGTAGCCTTATGGCTGCTCATGACGATTAGATATCCATGCGGGCGATGCCTTTGCAGGAATGACAACCGTATATTTATAAAGGAGGATAAATTCATAAGTTTAAATTTTTCACGATTTCAATATATATCTAATATTTTCTTTATATTAATAATTTCTTTTCCTGGAGGTTTAATTTATTTACTTACCGGTTCAACTCTTTCTTTTTGGCTTCGAGAATCCGGTTTTGATAAAATCACTATAGGGCTTTTTAGTTTAGTGAATTTTATTCATATATTTAAATTTTTATGGGGTCCTTTGCTTGAAAAAGTAAGTTTTGCTCCTTTAAGTAAGCGGGGATATAAATATTGTTTAATTATTGCTTTGGTGAGTTGTATTTTTTGTGTATATATTCTAACAAATTTTAACCCTAACACTCATTTTATACCATTTGCTTTATGCTTAGTAGCTGTGGCATTTTTTTCGTCCATTTATGATATGTTACTTCAATCATCACAGATGTTACTGATTACAAATAAAAATTGGGGCATAAGTGAGGCAGCTTGTACTACAGGCTTTAGAATAGGTATACTTATAGCAGGTTCAGGAGCGTTATATTTATCTACTATCATATCCTGGCAAGATGTTTATCGTGCTATGGCAATTTTATGTATACCATCATTACTATTAATTATAATCTATCCGCTTAAATTTAAAGATAAGATAATTATTAATGATTTTGATAGATTTTGGCATGCTTTTTATGATTTTGTCAAGAAACCTAAATGGCTAATAATTGTTAGTTTTATGCTTCTATATCGTCTTCAAGATAATTTTCTGTCAATTATGCCGAATATGTTTTATCTTGATATTGGGTATACGAAGAAAGATTTAGCTCTTGGATATAAAGCTTTCGGTATGTGTGCTACAATCCTTGGAGGTTTTATAGGTGGGTTTTTGTGCCGAAAATATGAATATTCTTATTTGCTTAAAAGAGCATTAATATATCATGCTTTATCTAGCCTATCTTTTTTATTTCTCTATTTTTATAATCGAGATATTACAAGTTTGTATATAGCGGTCTTCTTTCAAGAATTTACCAAGGGCTTAACTATGTCGCCGTTTTTTTCTTACCAATTAAGATGCTGTAGTTCTAAATATTGTATAACCCAAATTGCTTTAATTACTTCTATTGCTTATATTAGTACCATATTGTTTGGTAGTATTTCAGGCTATGCAGCTACTTATTTAGGCTGGACTTATTTCTTTATTGTAGCAGGACTTTGTTTTATACCGGCTTGTATATTAATTAGATATTTGCCGCCTTATGTTATTTCTAGCTAAAGCGGGAATCTAGCAAAATATTTATAATTGTCATTGCGAGGAGGCGTTGTTGTGTGGATCAATTGCACCTCTGTCATCCCGTGGCTTGACACCGAGTGCTTTACCGGTCCCTGCAACAATGCATTGCGAGGAGCGTAGCGACGTGGCAATCTCTCTTAAATTGCATGAGATTGCTTAGTCGGCATAAATGCCTTCTCGCAATGACGTGGATAGGTAGTATTGGATTCCTGCTGCCGCAGGAATGAAATACTTTTGAGCGCCATGTAAAAATGCCTAAATACAAATATATTGTAAAAGTAGTACTATCAATTTATAATAATCAACAAATTTATTAGTGTGCTTTAATTATGTTTATTCAAACTGCAGATACTCCAAATCCGGATGCAATAACATTTTTCCCAGGGCAGAAAATAAGTAGTGATCAGCCGGTATTTTTTAGTGAGCTTGCTGAAGTAAAAGGAAGAAGCAAACTTGCAGAATCATTATTTTATATTAATAATGTAAAATCGGTGTTTTTCGGTAGTGATTTTATAACAGTAACTAAACAAGCTGAAGGTAATTGGCAAGTTATAAAGCCTGAGATTTTAATGGTTATTATGGATCATTTTGTTTCAGGCTTGCCTGTATTTGAAGAAAACACCAAAGCAGATAATGTAAATCATAACCTTGATGGGCTTTCGGAAATAGAGAAACAAATCGTAGAGATTATTGAAACTAGGGTGCGTCCATCTGTTGCACAAGACGGTGGCGACATAATATATAAAGGCTTTGAAAACGGTGTAGTTAAATTAGCACTTCGTGGTGCATGCCTTGGATGTCCTAGTTCCACCATAACCTTAAGAAACGGCATTGAGTCCATGCTTAAACATTTTGTACCGGAAGTGCAAGAAGTTGAAGCTGTAGGGGAAGATTTTGAGTAATTTAGTATGCTAACTGTGTTAGTCTTCGTCATTGCAAGAAGAAACTGCAAGTTTTGACGAAGCAATCTAGTAAAAATTTCTGATTTACAGAATTTTGATTATTTTTTCTGGATTGCCAGGCAGTCTACGACTGCTCGCGATGACGTTAAATATCATATAGTATATTAAATGTTTTTGAAGAATAGTATGTCCTATTCTTCCTTTGCAGAATTGATTGTATCATTGTTATGCCAAATAACGTGGTGTAGTTCAACATCTTTTGGAGCACTACGATAGGTAGTTTGCTATTATAGCTTAAAAATGTTTCATCGCCTAAAAATACACTAACAGGTTGTATGGTTGCTTTTACGTTTGGGCATGCCATCATTGTACTAGCAGGGTGATCGCTAACTTGATCAATTATATAATAATTATATCCCCATCCTTCTAAAGTTTTTGTTTCCAGCTTACCACCAAACCCAACACGATTACAATCTTGCATTGCATTTTTTGTTGCTTGCAATTCTACTTTTAGCTTTTTTTCATTGGACTCTGTAGGTAAATGAATTACATAACACTTTTGATTTTCAAGTGGTGTAGGATAGGGTGCAATATCTTTTAACCGCTTATCGGTAATAAATCAGTATTTAAAAAACATGATGTAAGAAATAGTATAATTTTATTTGGCATATGATTATTTTGTTAATTAGAGTCCATTATCTCGCCTAGAGGAATTATATAAGAAGCATTTATTTTACCATTGGCTATAATATCAGTACTAAAGCCTTCACTATAGTCAACAGCACCATTTTCGTTTATTTTTGTACTTAAAAATAATATAGAATTTTCAAATTTATTTTCTTTTAATATAGGCTGATTATTTAAACTAAAAACTTTCATGGCAAGCCTTTCATTATTAGGTAATCTAAAATATATTTCTGATCCGTTATTGGATTCAAAAAAATTACATTTATTATAAGCACCTAATAATAATAAATTATTTAATATATCTATGGTAACTTGTTCTTCAAGGTTTATAATCTTAGGAAATAATATGTAATTATTGTGATTATTTTGTATATTTGAAATAAGAATACTTTGAGAGTTATATTGTTGTTTTTCCAAATATATTTTTGCAAAATTATTTTGTTTTAATTCTGTAAAGGTTAGTTCAGCCTTATATTTTTATTTGTCACTAGAAAAGTTAGGTAGCGTTTCTATTAAATGAAAATCAAGGGAGGTTGCGCTAAATCTTGTATTCAGCATATTATTTTGATTTAATTCGGTAAAATCTAATTCGGCATAGTATGTTGCTCAGTCAATGTCTAAACTATATACAGGCTTATCTTCCAATATCTCTTCAAATAAATCTTCCCATAGCTCGTGTAACTCTTGTAAAAAATTTTGAACATGTTCTTTAGTTTTACAAACATCAATTTGATTTGCAAAGCTTTTTGCTATAAAAAACTTTAAATTTTTTGGATCCGATAAAGATAAATCATGAATGTGACATTTAAATGTTTTATCTACATAATTTATTAGTGATGCAGTATCTGCAGGAAAATTTTTAGTTATTTCTAATAATTCTTGTTTTATGCTGTTCTGAAATTATAGTCATTTTCTAATCTAATCTCGTTGCTTTCTTAAAAAAGCCGGTATGTCATGAATATCAGACTCTTTATTATCTTGATCTAGAGTACTAACAACAACGTTTTTGCGTTCTAAAGTTTGATTATTTGAAGCACGCAGAGAACCCCATATTTTTCCTAAAAATGATGGTTTGGGTGAGTCATCTTCAGATTTGTTGAAAGTATTGGCATGTAACCCTAGCTCTTTTTCATTTCCGATCAAATTTTGATTTATTGGAGAGTCGGTAATTTCAATATTTTTGGTACTGTAGCTGTTAAAATCAGGCATTTCTTCTATTTGTGTAGGTTGTGCTATAGCTTTATTATAAGTTTCCTCAGGAACTATATTGGTAGTTTCAGCTATTGCGGGTTTATATGTCGGTACTTTATCGGCATCAATACCGGTAGCAACAACTGATACTCTGATCATTCCTTTTAATTCCGGATTAAATGTTGAACCGAAAATAATATTAGCATCAAGGTTGTCTACTTCTTCTCTAATTCTATTAGCAGCGTTGTCAACTTCAAATAAGGTCATGTCGGAACCGCCGGTAATATTGATTAATACACCTCTTGCACCGCACATTGAGCTATGATCTAGCAGTGGATTTGAAATTGCAGATTCTGCCGCTTTAATAGCTCTATCTTCGCCACTAGCTTCACCTGTACCCATCATTGCTTTACCCATTTCACTCATTACTGCTTTAATATCGGCAAAATCAAGATTAATAAGTCCCGGCATAATCATTAAATCCGTTACTCCTCTAACGCCTGCATGTAATACGTCATCTGCCATTTTGAAAGCATCGGCAAACGTCGTTTGTTCATTAGCAATACGGAATAGATTTTGGTTCGGTATTACAATTAAAGTATCAACGAATTGCTGTAATTCAATAAGTCCTTTATCGGCAGTTTTCATACGATGACCGCCTTCAAAATGGAAAGGTTTAGTTGCTACCCCAACCGTAAGGATGCCTAGTTCTTTAGCAATGCGTGCAATAACCGGTGCAGAACCGGTACCTGTACCACCGCCCATACCTGCCGTAATAAATACCATATTGCTATTTTCTAGGTAATTACGAATTTCGCTTTCTGATTCTTGAGCAGCAAGTGCTCCAACCTCAGGAGAAGCTCCTGCCCCAAGACCTCTAGTCGTAGAAACACCGAGTTGTATTTTGTTAGTGCATAAAGAATGTTCAAGCGATTGTGCATCAGTATTAGCTACTACAAAATTAGCACCTTGCAGATTAGCACTAATCATATTATTTACTGCATTACTACCTGCACCCCCAACGCCAAAAACTGTAATGGTCGGTTTTAATACTATATTTTCAGGAGCTTTGATATTTAAAACCATGATACTCTTTTATTTTATATATAATGTTTAAGTATAATAAAAGATTTAGAAATTTCCATAAACTTTTTATGAAAAATATGGATTATTGTATTTTATAGTGAATTAGCTTGAATTAGGGATGATTTATAAGAAATATTTTATTTTTTTAAGAACATATCTCATACCGTAAATGGATTAGTATTAACGGTATTCGCTATGCCCTTAAAAAAATAAAATATTTCTTATAAATCATCCCTAATTCAAGCTAATTCACTATAAAATAGTGGAATGCCGTTATTATGACATGCTTTGATTAATGCTTTATCGTTAGTGGCCATAGGAAGTACTTAATGCATTGCAGTTAATAAATAAGTTGTATCATATGTAGTAAGATTGTTGGCTCTTGCATTTTAATTTCATGTATGGAAAAATTTAAATTTGATATATTAAGGGGGAGAGAGTTTAAAAAATCTATAATTTTGATAACCTCTACTGATTTTATTCTAGCACGTTTTTCTGCTATTAATATTACATTAGTTACTTCAAGTCTCCAAAGAGGCGGTACTATCACTCTAAACTTATAACAATAATCTAATGTAAAATCTGAATATTTATCACGTTCATCATAAAAGAACCATGAGACAGTTATGGAGCAATCGGCTATAAACGGTTTAGAATTCACCATTTGCTACCTTCATCTCTAAGCTCTTTAATAATATAAGGAGCTCTAATGTTTTGCCTTTGTGGAATTCTCTTATTTGCTTTACTATATTATCCATTTTAGGTTTTTGAGTTATAATTTTTGCAACCGGCGTATTATGCTTACAAATGGTAATTTGTTCTCCGTCTTGTACACGTTGTATTAGATCAGAAAAATGAGTTTTTGCTTCGAGTAGGTTAATTTGATTAGATAAATTTTGTTTCACATAGGTAATATAATAATAGACTAATTTAATATTATCCTATTTATAAGATTTTATACAGTAACATTAATAGTTTAAATTAATATCTTTGTATCAAACCTAAGATTGACTAACCATTTTTTCAGGTACTACTATTTTATCAAATTTTGCTTCCGATAGAAGATTGAGTTTTTTAGCTGCTTCTTTTAAAGTGATCCCGTGCTTATGTGCTTCTTTAGCAATTTTTGCAGCATTATCATAGCCTATATGCGGATTAAGAGCTGTAACAAGCATTAGAGATTTATCACGTAAATCATTAATGCGTGCTATATTGGGTTCTAATCCTTTAACACAGTGAGTAACAAAGCTATTTACGCTATCGGATAACAGCTCTATAGATTGTAGGATATTGTATATTATTACGGGTTTAAATACGTTAAGTTCAAGATGTCCGTTTGAGCCGGCAATAGTAACCGTAACATGATTTCCCATCACCTGACTGCACACCATTGTTAAAGCTTCGACTTGTGTAGGGTTTACTTTACTGGGCATAATAGAAGAACCAGGTTCATTTTCAGGTAAATGTAGCTCACCAAGACCGCATCTTGGACCGGAGCCGAGCAGTCTTATATCATTTGCTATTTTCATTAAGCTAACTGCTATAGTATTAAGAGTTCCTGAAAATTCTACTAGTGCGTCGTGAGCAGCTAGACTTTCAAATTTATTAGGAGCCGTCTTAAAGGGTTGTTTAGTAAACTCTGCCACTTTCTCGGCAAATTTTATATCAAAGCCTATTTTTGAGTTAATACCTGTACCGACTGCTGTACCTCCTTGGGCAAGTAGATAAACTTTTTGTAGTGCATTTTCTATGCGTTCTAAAGCATACTCTATTTGTGTAATATATCCGGAGAATTCCTGTTTAAGAGTTAAAGGAGTTGCATCCTGCAAGTGGGTACGTCCTATTTTTATGATTTTGTCCCAATCTTTTGACTTATCCTGCAAAGAGGTCAGTATATTATTCAAAGCTGGTATCAGTTGCTGTTTAGTTGCAAGTACGGTTGCTATATGCATAGCGGTTGGAAAAGAGTCGTTGGATGATTGTCCTTTATTAACATGATCGTTAGGATGTACCGGAGATTTGCCGCCTTTCTTGCCTGTTAATTCTTCGTTGGCAATAGAGGCAATAACCTCGTTCATATTCATGTTTGTTTGTGTTCCTGAACCTGTTTGCCAAACTACTAAAGGAAAATTATCCTCAAATTCGCCTTCTAAGATTCTATCCGTGGCTTTATCTATACTTATAGCGATTTTAGCTTCTAAAGCACCAAACTCATGATTAACCTGTGCTGCACATTTTTTTAAAATAGCAAGAGCACGAATTAAAATTTCAGGCATTTTTTGCTTGCCTATTTTAAAATTTTCTAAAGATCTTTGAGTTTGAGCCCCCCAATAAAATTTTTCTTCTATTTGAATTTCTCCAAAAGAATCACTTTCGGTTCTGTAATTTTTCATAAATTGTTAAATGTTATATAATTATCTATTTTTTTCATAAAATGATCACTTACTGCATTCAAGTCTAATTGCTGGGCTAATTTAGCAAAGCTATAATATAATTTGTTTGTTAAAGAAGCTTTTTTTAGATTCTTAGCAATAAATATTAATGTGCTTTCTATCATAAGATTACGATTAAAACTATAAAATTTTTGCCAATGTTCGTTATATTTAGGTTCAGAGGATTCTATATAATCGGAATATATAGGTTTAGTAATTACTGTTTTACCTTGATATATATCAAATATAATATCATTAATTAATCTTTCATTCTTGAGGTTATTGATCACTTTATCAAAAAAATTGTTTAATATAGCTGTTGTTATCTCTTTTTCTGTAAGTGCATTTATAAATATGTCTAATTGTTTTTCAAAACTCTCGATAATTTGTTCATTTGGTTCCCTTTTCATGACTTGTCTCTCAAGTTAATTGATATAATCAAAGTTTATGACTTTAATTTTAGTAGACTAAATATTTATATCGAAGTAAATAAAAAACAATATGTGATTTATTAAAAATATTATTTATGTAATGAATGAAAAAGTATAGAAGCGGCATTTGATACATTAAGACTTTCTACTCTCTGAGAAATAGGGATTTTGGCTAAATAATCACATGTTTCTGCAACTAATCTTCGTATGCCTTTATCTTCTGAGCCAAATACCAATACTATTTTGTCGGAAATTAATTTATCGGTAAAGTAGTCATTTGCAGAACCTGTTAGACCTATAATCCAAAAGCCGTGTTTTTTAAGATAATTCATACATGAGCGTAAGTTAGTAACTTTAATTATAGGTATTAATTCTAAAGTACCGCAAGCCGCTTTAGCAATGCTGCCGTTTTCATTTGGAGAATTATCTTGAGGTAATATTATAGCATTTATATCAAAAGCAGCGGCACTACGAATAATTGCGCCAATATTTTGTGTGTCTGTTATTTGATCAAGAATCGCAATTTTACATTTTGGATTTGTTATATCTATGTCCTCTAAATTGTAAGAAAAAATTGGTCTAATTTTTGCAGCTATTCCTTGATGTGTTTGGTTTTCCAGTAATTTAGATAAAATATCGTTATTAACAATTTCGTAAGCTCTAGTACCTATTAATTTTTTATGTGTCTCAAAAATTTCCCTAGTGCATAAAATATTGTCAATTTGACGTTTTGGATTATTTAGAGCAGAAAAGACAGGATGTTTCCCATACATATAATAACAATGTTTAGAATCAAGTTTTTTATTTTGCATCTTATTGAAAACCGTCAGTAATTTATTCTTGACAGAAACTACTATTTATTATAGAAAGTTACAACTAAATAAATGTGCAAGCTGCTATTTGTTTATTTGATGATTCGGCAAGAAGTTTTATTAAGTCCTAATACTAATTATATATTGTATTTTACAGTGAATTAGTCTATTTAATACAGTAGAGTTCTTTAGGAGGGGTGGCCGAGTGGTCAATGGCAGCAGACTGTAAATCTGCCCGCGTAAGCGTTCGAAGGTTCAAATCCTTCTCCCTCCACCACTTAAATGGTTCAGGGAAGCATATCATTTTATTTAAAAATAAAACATAATTGTGTATATTTATAAATCTGAATAAAATTGATATAGCACTGTTAACAAAATAACTTTGAAATTATTTTATTAATAGTGCCACAATGCGGGTGTAGCTCAATGGTAGAGTTCCAGCCTTCCAAGCTGGCTGTGTGGGTTCGATTCCCATCACCCGCTCCAGAGATAGTGGTAACAAATAAATTTAGCAAGAAAATGCACTTATAAAAAAACTTGTATTAAACCTAAAAAATTGTAGAGAGTAATAATATGGCAAAAGCAAAATTTGAACGCACTAAACCGCACGTTAATATAGGTACGATCGGTCACGTAGATCACGGTAAAACTTCCTTAACGGCAGCAATAACTATAGTACTTGCTAAGACAGGTGGAGCACAAGCTACAGCGTATGATCAAATTGATGCTGCTCCTGAAGAAAAAGAAAGAGGTATAACTATTTCTACTGCACATGTAGAATATGAGACTAAAAATAGACACTATGCACACGTAGATTGTCCGGGACACGCTGACTATGTAAAGAACATGATAACCGGTGCCGCTCAGATGGACGGTGCAATATTAGTAGTTTCTGCTGCTGATGGTCCTATGCCGCAAACTAGAGAGCATATATTACTAGCAAAACAGGTAGGTGTGCCTGCTATGGTAGTATTTTTAAATAAAATAGATATGGTGGATGATCCTGATCTATTAGAACTAGTAGAGATGGAAGTAAGGGAATTATTATCAAAATATGGTTTCCCGGGTGATGAAATACCTATTATTAAAGGTTCTGCACTTCAAGCTTTAGAAGGAAAGCCTGAAGGTGAAAAAGCTATTAATGAGCTAATGGATGCAGTAGATAGCTATATACCGCAGCCTGTAAGAGCTACGGATAAACCTTTCTTAATGCCAATAGAAGATGTATTCTCTATTTCAGGAAGAGGTACTGTTGTAACTGGTAGAGTAGAGTCAGGAATAATTAAGGTAGGTGAGGAAATTGAAATAGTCGGTCTAAAAGATACGCAAAAAACTACCTGTACCGGTGTAGAAATGTTCAGAAAATTACTTGATGAAGGACAAGCCGGAGATAATGTTGGCATATTACTACGCGGTACAAAAAGAGAAGAAGTTGAAAGAGGACAAGTTCTCGCAAAACCTGGTAGCATAAAACCGCATGATAAGTTTGAAGCTGAAGTATATGTGCTTAGTAAAGAAGAAGGTGGGCGTCATACCCCATTTACTAATGATTATCGTCCGCAGTTCTATTTTAGAACAACAGATGTTACCGGTACAATAAAATTGCCTGCTGATAAGCAGATGGTTATGCCTGGAGATAATGCTACTTTTACAGTGGAATTAATTAAACCGATTGCGATGCAGGAAGGGTTGAAATTCTCTATACGTGAAGGTGGTAGAACAGTGGGTGCCGGCGTAGTAACTAAAATAAATAATTAATTGATTTTATAAATACCTATTATTTTTTAATAATAGGTATTTATATTTTAAGGTGTAATAGACATTTTTCCGAACCGGCTTATAGAGAAGAATTTGAAGGAGGTACGGAATGCAGGACCACAGCGTATATAACGGACGTGAGGATTCGAGTGCCGGATCGACGTACAAATTACCTCTAGAAGTACAGTTTAGAAAGATGTCTAAAAAAACATCTTGCTGTTTAAATATTAGGTTTACTGAATGAAAAATAAAATCAAAATTCGTTTAAAATCATTTGATCATCGTAGTCTTGATCAAGCTACAAAAGAGATAGTTAGTGCTGTTAAAAGAACGTTTGCTAAAATTAATGGTCCTATTCCTTTACCTAAAAAAATTGGAAGATTTACCGTAAATAGGTCTCCTCATGTACATAAGAAGTCAAGAGAGCAATTTGAAATTAGAAAGCATAAAAGATTATTAGTTATAGGTGATCCGAATCCGGCGGTTGTCGATGCTTTAAGTAAAGTCGATTTAGCAGCAGGTGTTGATGTAGTGATTGAATTAGAGAGTGGGGAATAAATGAGAACTGGTATAATTGCTCAAAAAATTGGGATGACTAGTGTTTTTAATGATAAAGGCGAGAGAATTTCTTTAACATTGGTAAAAGTTGATGATTGTCAAGTAGTAGGGCATAAAACTCTAGAAAAACATGGATATAATGCTTTGGTTATAGGTGTAAAAGATAAAAAAATATCTAGAGTAACCAAACCTATGAGACAAGTTTTTGCTAATGCTAAAATATCTCCTAAAACTAAATTAAAAGAATTTAGAATTTCTGAAGAGAATTTTATTGATATAGCAGCAAGTTTAGAAGTAGACCATTTTACGGCAGGACAATTTGTGGATATAACGGCAACTACTATAGGTAAAGGATTTGCCGGTAGTATGAAAAGACATAATTTTAGAGGTCTTGAAGCTTCTCACGGTGTTTCGATATCCCATCGTTCGCATGGTTCTACAGGACAAAGACAAGATCCAGGAAAGGTTTTCAAAGGCAAAAAAATGGCCGGTCATATGGGATGTAACCAAGTTACTATTCAAAATTTGAAAATATTTGCCGTTGATAAAGAGCGTAAGCTTATTATGATTCAGGGTAGTATACCCGGTCACAAAAATTCGTATCTTTCAGTAAAAGATGCAATAAAAAAGATTTCAATAACTGTATAATAGATATTTAGACATGTTTGTTGAGGTTAAAGATTATCACATTAACAAAACGCCATGCAATATTATTTATATAAAAGTTTTATATAAGACTGTATAAGGTTAAAATAAAGATGAAAACTAAAATATTAAGTCTTGCTAATGAAGAAGTTGGTGAGATTAGCTTAAATGAAGATATATTTGCTGTTGAATTTATCAGAGATGATATAATAAAGCAGGTTATTGATTGGCAGAGAGCTAAGGCAATGTCCGGTAACCACAAAACTAAAACAGTATCAGAAGTATTAGGAACCACAAAAAAACCGTTTAAGCAAAAAGGTACAGGTAATGCAAGACAAGGCTCCCTTAGATCGGTACAGATGCGTGGTGGTGGTGTAGCTCATGGACCTAGAGTACGTAGTCATGCAACGAAATTACCTAAAAAAGTACGAAAACTGGGTTTAATTCATGCTTTATCCGAGAAATGCGCTGAAGGAAAATTATTAGTAATAGATTCTTTAAAGCTAGATAAGCCTAAAACTTCTGCTCTTGTAAATATATTAAACAAATTTCAAGGGAAAAGTTTCTTTGTAATAGACGGAAATGAAGTAGATATTAATTTTTCTTTAGCTGCAAAAAATATTTATAATACTGTGGTTGTTCCACAAATAGGAGCCAATGTTTATGATATAATACGACATGAATATGTCCTATTATCACAAGAAGCAGTGAGTGTTTTAGAAGAGAGGTTAAGATGAGTGCTTATAAATACTACGATTTAATTAGAAAACCTATTATTACAGAAAAAACTACAACCCTTTCGGAACAAAATAAATACGCTTTTTATGTAGATAAATTTGCTGAAAAACTTACCCTTAAAAAGGCTATAGAAGAAATATTTAAAGTAAAAGTAAAAAAAGTGAATATTTTAAACGTTAAAGGTAAGAAGAAAAGATTTAAAGGAATTATAGGGACTCAAATCAATAGAAAGAAAGCTATTGTTACATTAGAAAAAGACCATAATATCGATTTTGCCGGAGGAATTAAATAAATGGCTTTAAAAAACTTTAATCCAATTACTCCTTCTCTTAGAGAGTTAGTTCAAGTTGATAAAACTAGTTTATGGAAAGGCAGACCTTTAAAATCTTTGACCAAAGGTATATCTAAAACCGGTGGACGAAATAATCAAGGTAGAATTACTTCTTGGCACAGAGGTGGAGGGCACAAAAAATTATATCGTATTATTGATTTTAAAAGAAATAAAATTGATGTTTCTGCTATTGTTGAAAGAATAGAGTATGACCCTAATAGAACTGCTTTTATTGCTTTAATAAAATATGAAGATGGGGAATATTCTTATATTCTAGCACCACAAAAATTATCTGTAGGTGATAGAGTAATATCAAGTCAAGATGCTGATATAAAAATAGGAAATTGTTTACCTTTAAAATGCATTCCTATCGGTACTACTTTACATAATGTTGAAATGAAAGTCGGTAAGGGCGGTCAAATTGCAAGGTCTGCAGGTACTTCAGTAGATCTAGTGGGTAAAGATTCAGGATATGCTCAGATTAAATTAAGATCAGGTGAATTTAGGTTAGTACCTTTAGATTGTAAAGCTACTATAGGTAGTATATCTAACCCGGATCAAAAAAATATTAATTTAGGCAAAGCCGGTAGAAATAGATGGTTAGGTTGGAGACCGCATGTTAGAGGTGTAGCAATGAATCCTGTAGATCACCCTCATGGCGGTGGTGAAGGTAAAACTTCAGGAGGTCGCCATCCTGTTACTCCTTGGGGATTCCCAACAAAGGGTAAGAAGACACGTAAAAATAAACGTACTTCAAAATTTATCGTAAAGAAAAGAAAATAGATTTTAAATTAATTAGGTATTAGTATGGCACGTTCAATATGGAAAGGGCCTTTTGTAGACGGTTATTTAATAAAGAAAGTTCAAAAATTAATGGAATCAGGTAAATCTGAAATGATTAAAACTTGGTCTAGAAGGTCAACGATTTTACCTATTTTTGTAGGGTTTACCTTTTCTGTGCATAATGGAAATAAATTTATTCCGGTTTCTGTAAATGAAGAAATGGTTGGAAGAAAATTAGGTGAGTTTGCTCCTACTAGAACATTTCACGGTCATGGAGCAGATAAAAAAATCAAAAGAAAATAAAGATTTATATGGTACAGGAAAATAAAAATTTTGCTACGGCACAAGCTAAATCTATTAGAGTAAGTTCAAGGAAGCTCAATTTAGTTGCAGCCTTTATTAGAAATATGAAAGTATCTGAAGCATTGGTACAATTAACTTTTTCTCCTAAAAGAATTGCAAAAGTTGTAAAAGATTGTTTACAATCTGCTGTTGCAAATGCTGAAAATAATTTAGGTCTAGATATAGATAGATTGGTTATTACTAAAGCGACTGTAGGTAAGGCTTTAGTAATGAAAAGAGTTATGCCAAGAGCAAAAGGAAGAGCAACTAGAATAAATAAGTTTTTTAGTAATCTTTATATAACTGTTACAGAAAAAGAGGATAATTAAAATGGGGCAGAAAGTTTGTGCACATGGTTTTAGAGTTGGACCGACTTTAATTAAAGGTTGGGATTCCATATTATATGCAGAAAAACATTATAAAACTCTTTTTATACAAGATTTAAAAATTAGGGATTTAATAAATAAGGGTTTTAATCAAGCCCAAATTAGTAGAGTTTTAATTGAACGCCCGTCTAATAAAAGTATTATAATTAATATTAATGCCAAAAAACCAAATATCATTATCGGTAGAAACGGTAGTGAAATTGATAAGCTAAAAAAAGCTATCGAGAAAATGACTTCTTTAAAAGAAGTTTATATAAATATTCACGAAGTTCGAAAATTTAATATAGATGCTGCTATAGTAGCTCAAACTATAGCACTACAGCTTGAAAAAAGAGTTTCTTTTAGAAAAGCCATGAAAACAGCAATTCAGGCGTCATTTAAACAAGGTGGACAAGGTATCAGGGTTAGTTGTTCAGGACGACTTGGAGGTGCTGAAATTGCTAGAACCGAATGGTATATAGAAGGAAGAATGCCGTTACATACTTTAAGAGCTGATATTGATTATTCAACAGCTGAGGCTATAACTACTTATGGAGTTATAGGGGTTAAAGTGTGGATTTATAAAGGTGAATATACAGAAAATAAAAGATATAATTAATTTTAAGTATTAAAATGTTAGCTCCGAAAAAACAAAAATTTAGAAAAGCTCATAAGGGTAGGGTTGCTTCAACAGCAAAAGCAGGTACGACGCTTGCTTTTGGATCATTTGGTCTAAAATCTATAGATGGTTGGCGTGTTACTGCAAGACAAATAGAAGCAGGAAGAAAAGCTGCTACTAGATGTATGAAAAGGCAAGGAAGATTATGGATTCGCATTTTTCCGGATGTTCCCGTTTCTCAAAAGCCTGCCGAAGTAAGAATGGGTAAAGGTAAAGGTTCTCCTGAATTTTTTGCAGTTAGAGTTTCGCCTGGAAGAATTATGTTTGAAATTGAAGGGGTAGAAGAAAATGTTGCACTTAGAGCTTTGGAGCTTGCAAGTGCAAAATTACCTGTTAGAACAAGGATAGTGAGACGTTATGAATGATTTAAAATTATTAAGAAGTAAGTTATCTACTGAAACAATAGAAGAGCTTTATAAAAACCTTAATCTTTTAAAAAAAGAATTGTTTAATTTAAGATTTCAACAAGCTTTAGGTGATTTAAAAAATACTAGTAGGTTTTCGTTAGTCAAAAAGTCTATAGCACGTATTAAAACTGAATTAACAAAAAGAGCTAATAGTGAGGAATATTAAAATGCCGAAAAGATTGTTACAAGGTGTGGTTATAAGTTCAAAAGCTGATAAGACGGTTACAGTAAAAGTAGAAAGAAAGTTTAAGCATCCTATTTATAAAAAATTTGTGAAAGTATCTAAAAAATATGCTGCTCATGATTCAGAAAATAAATATCAAGAAGGAGATAAAGTTAGTATAATTGAAAGTCGGCCTATCTCAAAAACCAAAACATGGGTAGTGGTAAATGGGGAATAAAGTTTTTTAATCTTTGACTTTATAAGGTAGATTGTTTATTTTATTTCTCGTGTATAAAAAATTGGAAGTAGTTTATGATTCAAATGCAGAGCATCTTGGAAGTTGCAGATAATTCCGGTGCTAAAAAAGTTATGTGTATTAAAGTTTTAGGTGGCTCTCACCATATGGTGGCAAAGCTGGGTGATGTTATAGTTGTATCTGTTAAAGACGCTATACCCGGCGGTAAGGTTAAAAAGGGTGATGTTTATAAAGGCCTGATTGTTCGTACCAAGACTGGAGTAGTAAGACCTGATGGTAGTACAATAAAATTTGATCAAAACGCATTAGTGCTTTTGAATAAACAAGATGAACCTATCGGTACTAGAGTTTTTGGTCCTGTTACAAGAGAACTTAGAGCGAAAAAATATGTTAGAATAATGTCGCTTGCAGAGGAAGTGTTATAAATGATTAAATTAAAAGTAAAAAAAGGTGATGAAGTTGTTGTTATTACCGGAAAGCACAAAGGAAAAAAAGGTAAAATATTAAAAGTTTTCCCGGAGGACAGTAAAGTAATTGTTTCTGGAGTAAATGTAGTAAAAAAGCATACTAAACCTAATCAAATGAGTGAAGGCGGGATAATAACTAAAGAATTACCTATACATATCTCAAATATTGCACACATCGATCCAAAAACCGGTAACCCTACCAAGGTAGCTTTTAAATTCTTAGAAGACGGTTCTAAGGTTAGAGTAGCAAAGAAATCAGGGGAAATTATTGGTAAGGAAGGTAAATAATGTTAAGATTTAAAGAATTATATCAGCAAAAAATTATTGAAAACTTACAAAAAAAATTTTCTTATAAAAATAAACACGAAATACCGCAAATTAAGAAAATTGTTATAAATATGGGAGTAGGGGAAGCAACAGCCAATTCCAAAGTAATTAATAATGCAGTAAATGATCTTACTTTGATTTCCGGTCAGAAGCCGGTTGTAACGTTAGCAAGAAAATCTATTGCAACTTTTAAGTTACGCGAAAATATGAAAATAGGTTGCAAGGTTACATTACGTAAAGATAGAATGTATGATTTTTTAGAGAGGTTAGTAATTGTTGCATTACCCCGTGTTAAGGAATTTCGCGGTTTTTCTTATAAAAGTTTTGATGGTAAAGGGAATTTTACTTTTGGGTTAAAAGAGCAGATCGTTTTTCCTGAAATTAATTACGATAAAATCGATACAATAAGAGGTATGGATATTACAATCGTTACATCTGCTAAAACAGATCAAGAAAGTAAATTTTTGTTATCAGGGTTTAATTTACCTTTTTATAATTAATTTTTAGGATATATATAATGGCAAAAGTAAGTTCTATAAAAAAGAACGAAAGTAGGAAAAAAAAATCACAAAGTTTACATAATAAACGTTTAGCACTAAAAAGTAAAATTTATGATAAAAATATTTCATTAGAAGAGCGTTTTTCTTTGGTAATGTCACTTGCACAATTACCTAGAAATTCATCATCTACTAGAATAAGAAATAGATGTGAGCTTACAGGTAGACCAAGAGGTGTTACAAGAAAGTTTGGTATATCGAGGAATAAGCTTAGAGAATTAATAGGCAGAGGCTTAGTTCCCGGTGTAGTTAAGTCAAGTTGGTAAAAGTCGATAGGTAAATCATATGTCAATGACGGATAATGTAGCAGATATGTTAACTAGAATTAGAAATGCTTATAAAAGCAAATTGATAAATGTTTCTTTTCCTAGTTCTAAAATTAAAACTTCAATTTTAGATGTGTTGCAAAAAGAAGGTTATATAAAAGATTATATAACTACTCAAAAAAATAATATTAGTTATACTGAGGTAGCTTTAAAATACTCTGTTAATGGCGATGCTTCTATATGCGAAATTCATAGAGTATCAAAGCCTGGAAAAAGAGTATATTCTGCTATTAAAGATTTGAAAGGATATTATAATAATATGGGTATATATATTCTTTCTACTCCTTACGGTGTTATGTCTGATAGAGAAGCTCATATTAAAAATGTCGGCGGCGAAGTAATTTGTAAAGTATTTTAAGGTAAAAAATGTCACGTGTTGGAAAATTGCCAATTACTATACCTGAAGGTGTAAAAATTGGTTTAAATGATTTAGAAGTAAAAATATCCGGACCTAAAGGCGAATTATCAAAAACTTTTAAAGGTAATATAGCAATTTCATTGGCAGAAAATAAGCTTTTAGTAAAACCTTTAGCCGCAAAGAAAAATGCACGTGCTATGTGGGGGACTGCAAGAAGCATAATATCAAATATGGTTACCGGCGTTAAAGAAGGTTTTAAGCTTAAACTCGAAATTAACGGAGTCGGTTACAGGGCGATGGTAAAAGGTAAATATTTAAATTTAATGCTTGCTAAAAGCCATAATACAAAAATTGAAATACCTTCAGATATTAAAATAGAGATGCCTAAGCAAAATATTATTATTCTTGAGGGAACAGATAAAGAAAAATTAGGACAATTTGCTTCAATTATTATAAAACAGAGACCACCTGAGCCTTATAAAGGAAAAGGAATTAAATTTGAAAATCAATTTATACCGCGTAAAGAAGGTAAGAAAAATTAAATTTAAGAGTTAAATATGCGTAGTGCTAAGCTAAAATTTGAAAAAAGAAGAAGTAGAATAAGACATAAAATATCTAAAACATCTAATAGAGTTAGATTATCAATATTTAAGTCAGGTAGACATATATATGCACAAATTATTGATGATTCTAAGTCTATAACGATTGCTGCTGCTTCAACTTTAGATGAGAAAAGAAAAAAATCTCATTGTAATATTGAACATGCTATCAAAGTAGGCGAAGAAATAGCAAAAAAAGCTTATGCTGCAGGGATAAAAGACGTAGTGTTTGATAGAGGCGGATATAAGTATCACGGTGTTGTAAAAGCGCTAGCTGATGCAGCTAGAGAGAAAATAAAATTTTAGGTTATAAGGTTGTAGTAATGTCTAAAGTTAAAAAAAATGACGAGACTTTAAGTGAAGTTTTAGTTGATGTAAATAGAGTTACAAAAGTAGTAAAAGGCGGTAGAAGCTTTGCTTTTTCTGCTTATGTAGTGGTCGGTGATAAAGCTGGCAGAGTCGGAGCGGGACACGGAAAAGCTAAAGAAGTAAATGAAGCTCGAGGAAAGGCAAAACAAGCCGCTAAAAAGAGAATGATGAAAGTACCGTTATATCAAAATAGGACTATTCACCATGACGTTGTCGGTAAAAGTGGAGCTGCTAAAGTGATTTTAAGAAGAGCTAAAGCAGGTACAGGCGTTATAGCCGGAGGATCTATGAGAGCAATTTTTGACTCTTTAGGCATTCATGATGTTGTTGCTAAATCAATAGGTTCAACGAATGTTTACGCAATGATTTCTGCAACATTTGATGCATTAAATAAACTTGCATCACCAAAATCTATTGCTATGAGAAGAGATAAAAAAGTAAATGAAATATCTGTAAAATCTGCTGACATTCAAGTTAATGAATAATGTTGCATAAGTAAGGTGAAGTTATGAATAATAAGATCAATAATATAAAAATTACTCAAGTTCACAGTGCTATAGGTCGTAAGTATGATCAAAGGTTGATATTAGTTGGGCTTGGTTTAAACAAAATTAATAAGAGCGTTATTCTTGCAAATACTAATTCAATCAAAGGGATGGTTAAAAAAGTAAAGCATTTGTTAAAAATAGAAAATATGTAATTAGAGTTTTTAAATGAAATTAAATGAATTATATAATAATATAGGTGCTAAAAAAAATAAGAAAAGAATAGCACGCGGTATTGGTAGTGGTAAAGGAAAAACCGGCGGTAGAGGAATTAAAGGTCAAAAATCTAGATCCGGCGTTGCAATAAAAGGTTTTGAAGGTGGTCAAACACCTATGATCAAAAGACTACCTAAAAGAGGGTTTAATTGTATTTCAACTAAAAAATACAATATAATAAATATTTATAATATTGAAGAAGCATTAGCCGATGGGCGTTTAAGTGCTGATGATAATATTACGAAAGAAAAATTGGTAGAAGCCAGAGTAGTTAATAATAAAAATAATAAGAAATTAGTGAAATTATTATCTATTTGTAGTGATGATTTCGCTGCTCCTCTATCATTAAAATTAGATGCTTATTCTGCTAAAGCTAAGGATTTAATCGAGAAAGCAGGTGGAAAATTATTATAGTATATGGGGCAGAATTTTTCTAAAAAATCCGGTAATGATTTAGTTAGTCGCATTGTTTTTACTATGCTCATTCTTATAGTATGTAGATTTGGGTCTTTTATACCTATACCTGGTATAGATTCAATTGCTTTAAGTAGTGTGGCTGCAAAGAATCAATCCGGAATACTCGGAATGTTTAATATGCTATCCGGAGGATCGCTAGGTAGAATGTCCATTTTTGCTTTAGCAATTATGCCGTATATTACTGCCTCAATTATTATCCAATTAATGTCAGTTGCATATAAACCTTTGGAAAATTTAAAAAAAGAAGGGGAAGTCGGCAAAAGAAAAGTAAATCAGCTATCGAGATATTTAACGGTTCTACTTGCTTCTTTTCAGGCTTATGGAGTTGCTATAAGTTTAGAGTCGATTGTAACAAATACTGGTCCTGTAGTAATCTTAGCAGGTTTTTTCTTTAGAGTTACAACCGTAATTACTTTAGTTGTAGGCACGATGCTATTAATGTGGTTAGGAGAACAAATTACACAGCGCGGAATAGGTAATGGTACGTCTTTAATTATATTTATAGGTATAATTTCAGGAGTACCTAGTGCTATTATTAGTATGTTTGAATTATCAAGAAAAGGAGCATTATCGCCTTTAATAGCGATAGCTGTTTGTATTGGAGTAGTTGTATTAATAGCTATAATTATATTTTTTGAAAGAGCCCAAAGAAAATTATTGGTGCAGTATCCTAAAAGACAAGTAGGAAATAAAATTTATGGAGGCGAAGCAACCCATATGCCTCTCAAGTTAAATACTGCTGGTGTAATACCTCCAATATTTGCTAGTTCAATTTTACTATTTCCTGCTACGCTTGCTAATTTTTCTAATAGTAATTCAGAAACTATGGGCATGCTTACTTATTACTTAGGGCATGGAAAACCTGTATATATTTTATTATATGTAGCATTAATTATGTTTTTTAGTTTTTTTTATACTGCAATAGTATTTAATTCTGAAGAAACTGCTAATAATTTAAGAAAATACGGTGCTTATATTCCAGGTAAAAGACCAGGAAAAAATACGTCTGATTATTTTGATTATATACTTACAAGGCTTACGGTTATAGGTGGGATATATTTAAGTGTAATATGTGTAATTCCGGAGCTATTAATGAATAAATATGTAATCTCTCTTTCTTTAGGAGGTACGAGTTTTTTAATTGTAGTGAATGTGGTACTTGATACTATGACTCAGATTCAAACTTACTTATTTAGTAGTAAGTATGAAGGTTTAATGAAGAAAATAAAATTAAAAAATTAAAAATGAGTTTAAATAGTGATAGTAATTTTTTTAGGTCCTCCAGGAGCGGGAAAGGGCACACAAGGAAAAAAGATAGCTAAAAAAATTGATTTACCACATATAGCAATCGGTGATATATTTAGAACGATTATTAAAACATCAACTAGTGAAGCAGAGTTAATTAATAATTATGTTAGGCAAGGGGAGCTTATCCCTAATGAAATAGTTAATCAAGTAATCAAAAATTTTTTATTATCCTTTGAATATAAAAACGGCTACATATTAGATGGATATCCGCGTAATTTAGAGCAAGCGCAATTTTTTGAATCATTTATTAAAGAAAAAATTAAAATAATATATTTTGATGTTTCAGGTGAATTATTAATTAAAAGAATTTTAGGAAGATATAGTTGTAAAAATTGCGGTAAAATATATAATAGGTACTTCTTGCAGCCTAAAACTGATAATGTATGTGATGTTTGCGGTTCAAGTACATTTGATTATAGAAAAGACGATAATGAAGAAGTAATAAAAAAAAGAATTGAAGTATATAAAACAGAAACATATCCGTTAATAGATTATTATAAAAATAGTGGTAATTTTTATATAGTTAATGGCAGTAAAAATGAACAAGAAATAGCAATGGATATACAGAAAATACTAAAAATAAATTGACTTTATCAAAGATTTTTATATTATCTTTTAGTTACCAGTAAAATGTTGGAGATTATTTGTGGCAAGAATTGCAAGTGTTAATATTCCTGATAATAAACGTGTAGTTGTGAGTTTAACTTACATTTACGGTCTTGGGCCTACTATGGCAGCAGAGATCTGTAATAAAGCAAAAATATCGAAAGATAAAAAAGTGAAAGAACTGACAGATCAAGAGTTAATAGGCTTACGTAATATTATTGAAAGTGAGTATAAAGTTGAGGGTGATTTAAGACGAGAAGTTACGCTTAATATTAAGAAAAAGAAAGATATAAGATGTTATCAAGGACTTAGACATATACGTAAGTTGCCGGTGAGAGGACAGAACACGCATTCTAATGCTCGAACTAGAAAAGGTAAAGCTATTGCGATAGCCGGAAAGAAAAAAGCTGTAAAATAATAGTTTAAGTATAGAGTATAAATAATGAATCAGACGGTTAAAGTTAAGAAAAAGAAAAAAACTATCACTCTTGGTGTTGTGCATATCCGAGCATCATTTAATAATACTATAGTAACATTTACTGATATCCAAGGTAATACCATTTCTTCTGCATCGGCAGGAGGTAATGGGTTTAAAGGGGCAAGAAAAGCAACACCTTATGCAGCTCAAGTAACAGTTGATAGAGCATCGGAAAAAGCAAAAGAATATGGTCTAAAAACTATTTCTATTAGGATTGGAGGACCGGGGGCTCAGCGTGAATCAGCAATGAGAGCTTTATTCGGACAAAATTTTGTGGTTACATCAATTTTAGATGTATCGTCAATTGCTCATAATGGAGTAAGACCGCCAAAAAGAAGAAGAGTATAAGAGAATCATAGGTATTAAATGTTATCGTTAAGTAAAAATTGGAATACTTTAATAAAGCCGAATAAAGTTGCTTATGAAAATTTTCCAGAAACCAATAATAAAGCTAAAATTGTAGTTGAACCTTTAGAAAGAGGTTTTGGTTTAACACTCGGTAATGCTATGAGAAGAGTATTACTTTCTTCTTTACAAGGAGCAGCTATCACGTCTATAAAGATCCCTGCTATAGAACATGAATTTTCTTCTATACCCGGTGTAAAAGAAGATGTATCAGAAGTGATTTTAAACATTAAAGGTATTGAAGTAAAAATGCATGTTGCAGAAAAACGTATCATGAAATTAAAAGCAACAGGACCTTGTGTTGTAACGGCCGGTATGATTGAGACAGGTCATGATGTAGAAATACTGAATCCGGATCATGTAATTTGTGATCTAGCTAAGGACAAGCAGCTTGAAATGGAATTAACTTGCAAGGTTGGTAAAGGATATGTACTTAGCACAAATAATTATGAGGATAATTTACCTATTGGTGAAATAGCTATAGATGCTTTATTTAATCCGGTAAAAAGTGTTACTTATAAGGTAGAAAATACTAGGGTAGGTCAGGTTACCGATTATGATAAATTAATTATGTTTGTAGAAACTAACGGTGCTGTATTACCTGAAATGGCTGTAGGTTTAGCTGCACGTATTTTACAGGAGCAATTACAATTATTTATTTCTTTTGAAGAACAGGAAGAAGATAAGCAAGTTAAAACTGATGCTTTACCATTTTCACCTTATTTACTTAAGAGAGTTGATGAATTGGAATTATCGGTTAGATCGGCAAATTGTTTGAAAAATGATAATATAATATATATAGGGGATCTAGTAAAAAGAACGGAAGCCGATATGCTAAGAACTCCAAATTTTGGTAGAAAATCTTTAAATGAGATTAAAGAAATATTGGCAAAATTTAATTTAAGATTCGGTATGGATGTACCGGATTGGCCACCGGAAAATATGCAGGAATTATCTAAACGTTATGAAGATTCTTATAATTAAGGACTAAAAAATGCGACATAAAATTAAAGGCAGAAAGTTAAATGTAACAAGTAGTCATCGGCAAGCAATGCTCGCTAATATGGCTGTAGCACTTGTAACCCATGAACAAATTAAAACTACTTTACCAAAAGCTAAGGAATTAAGACCTTATATTGAAACTCTAATTACTAAAGCTAAAAAAGCTGATTTAATGGTAAGAAGAAGCGTTTTATCAAAAATAAAAGATAAAACAGCAGTAGAAAAGCTTATAAATATTTTAGGTACCAGATATAAAGATAGACCTGGCGGTTATACTAGAATAATAAAAGCCGGATTCCGTTATGGTGATTTAGCACCGATAGCATATATTGAATTTGTAGATAGAGATATTAATGCTAAAGGAAATATACAGCAAGATGCTAATGAAGAAATTAAAAATTAAAATATAAGGGACTCGGTGATGGCTAATCATTCTTCAGCAAAAAAAGCTGCTAGACAAACAGTAAAAAGAACTCTAATCAATAAAAAACGATCTAGTGCAATAAAAACTTTTATAAAGAAAGTTGTACATGAAATCAGTCTTGGTAATAAAGAAAATGCTAACATAGCTTTATCTGTTGCTCAGTCTAAGATAATGCAAGGTGTGAAAAAAAATATAATTAAATTAAATACCGCCTCAAGAAAAATCAGCAGATTATCAAGGCAAATAAAAAGTTTGAAAGTAAATAACACTTTATAGTAATTTAAAAGCAAAAACTAATAAAATTTTGCTAAATTATTTATATACTTCTTATTGATTATAAATGATGTTATTTTACTAATTAATAAAAAATATGGGCGATTAGCTCAGCTGGTAGAGTATCTCGTTTACACCGAGAGTGTCGGCGGTTCGAGTCCGTCATCGCCCACCAATCAAAAGTTTTTAGTATTTCAACGATCAAACAATGAATGAAGCTTAAACTCAAGTTTTTCAGTTTTAAATGTTGCAATAGTTAAACCTATCAAGAAAAACAATATCTTTGTGAAATGGCATTTCTCACTAAGTATATATTAGTTAATAATTTAATGCCATTGCTAGAAAATTACAAAGTAATTGACGAAATAATCCAGTATAAAAATACTAAATTTTAGCATTTTTTAGTACTTTTTCTAAATTCCCGGGTTCTTTATAGTTATAGTTTTTTATTGTGTAAATCAGGAAATACGTTCAGTTTCATACAATAGACCTCTTCAGACATTCTACTTCTAGAGGTAATTTGTACGTCGATCCTTACCACTCATCCTCACATACTAGTATGTATGCTTCGGTTCAAAGTGAAGTGTCTCTTTCAAATTCCTCTCTAAATCCTTATTTCTGAAGAAGTCTAATAAAGTTTACGTTAATTCGTTGACAAGAAGAAAACGAGAAGAGATTGATATCGCTAGGGTTAAATAAAAATGGTATGCTATTAATTTGTCATCCCGTGGCTTGACCACGGCATCCAAAACTTTTTAAGGTTTTCTGGATACCGGGAACAAGTCCCGGTATGACAGTTTATATCTTTTTTATCTTGCTTTAGCCATAGTTACGTATTAATATTATACGTTACTTGGCTGATTGTTTTTGGAACCTGCGGTCAAGCGAACTAGAATGATATGGGTGGAATCGATCTGCGTAATAATGCTATATCGTGGTCAACAAGCCATGGTATGACACTGAATAAATTTCCTGATCCATACGAGTTTTTAGAATCTTTCATATACAGCATAATTCATAAAGCTTGATACAAGCGAATTTTGTACTATCGCCTTTGCTCACATATTAATATATGCCTAGCTCGCTCGCCTTGAAATTTATCTTGTCGGAACCTTTCTGAATTCTACTGTAATTCTTTTCTGCATTATTTATTACTTTTGCCTTTATTTTTACTAGATTTTCAAAAAAAAATAGCAAAGTATAAATTGTACGAGGAAGTGGAAGTTAAAGCAGCTAATAAAGTAAAATGATAGTTGTTTAAATACAATAATGCTACAAGCTGCGTTACTTCATGATACTATTGAGGATACAGAATTAACTGAAGAAATGATTAACGGCATTTTTGGAGCAGGAGGTAGCAAAACATGTAGAAGACCTAACTCGCATTAAAACCTTAAGGGAAAATTACTGCTGAAGAAAGCTTAAATCTATTAATTAAACAGCAAAGATATAATACGGCACTTATAAAATTTTTTGATAGAGTCCATAATATACAGACTTTAGGAGCTAAATCACCTGAGAAAAGAAAATATGCATTAAGGATTGTGATAAAGCAAATAACCACAATATTAATAACTTAAATTTTATAAGAATTAATGGATATATTTTATAGCATAGATAAGTTAATATTATATATGAACCTAAATTTACTATTGAGACAATAAAATTATTATGTATGATCTGTTCACTGGTGTAACCAAAGGTATTTTTTAATATATTACTACAATGTGAGTAGGTAAAATAAAATGATACCAGGCCATGCAACATTCAATTAAAAAATAAGCCAAACAGGTTTTTTTATTGACCTTTTCTTGTAGCAGAAAATGGTTTTTTAATTTTTTAATATTTATATCTCCTTTTTCAATAGCATCAGCTAAGCTTCCTTGAAGTTGGTGTTTTGCATCTGCAAATACAGGAGTTTCCTATAAAGTAGTTCGTGCAGTTAGTCCAATCACGGCAATAACTGCTCACATCCAAAAGGCTATACGCCAACTAAAACTATAGCTGGTAACTATAGATACTATACCGAGTGCTGCAACGCCTCCTACAGTAGATGCTGTGACAATCATAGCCACGCTTGAATATTGAGTAGGAGGTTTTGTGATTTCGGTTAAGTAAATTTGAGCCCCCATAATCTCGCCCATTGATTAGATCCCTTGAGCAACTCTACATAATGTTATAACTATAGGTAGCAGCTATACCTATTTCTGAGTAAGGAGCAAGAGTCGCTGTAATAGTAATTGCCATAATAGCTTTGGTGATAATAACAGTTACTTTTCTGCCTATATTGTCACTAATCCAACCAAATATTATAAGCCCCTACCGGTCTCAAAACGAAAGTAGAACAAAACGCAAAAGCATTAAGTAAGTGAATTAACAAAAGGATCATACTTAGGCAAAAATAAATCATTTAAAAGTATTACCATATGCACGTAAAGCATTAGGTCACAATACTCAAGAAATATACCAATAGATAAATAGTCCTATTGCTTCTTTTTGCTTATGTGTTAAGCTTCTTTGTTCTTTCTCATAGCCGAGTATAATTTCTTTACAAAAGTTAAATTGTAAAGAAATTATACTGTTTTATATAAAAGTCAATAGAAAATTTTGCTAAGAAGTCTATTGATGATTTCCTATTTTACCTTATTAACCCTAAATCTTTTTTTTCAATTCTTTTTATATCATTATTTGGCGTACCTGTATTTTTATTAGAAATAGTATTATTAATTAATTGTTTCCCAATTCTATTTACTATATTTTCTGTGCCGCTTAGTTCTAATTTCTTTTTTTACTGTATCGTTTTGTATTCCTTATGATCGTTAGTATTTGTATTTTCAACTGTTTTTGTTAACAGGCTTTTATGAGTAGTGATTTGTTTCGGTTGTTTATAAAAAGGACTATGTGCCCTATCTATATCTTTTAGTATATCTACTATTATATTTTGTGATGTTATTTCTGCACTAAGCTGATTAAATCGCTGTTGTTTTTCTTGATCGGTAAATCTAAAGTAATTCTTATCTTGTAGTAATGAGTTTAATGCTACAGTTTGAATAGTGTGTTTATATCCTATCTCTGCTAATGCTTGTATATTTTTATAATTACCTATATCTGCTTTTTGTGTTTCTTGATTAATATTATGGTTTAGCTCCTTAATTAACTTTATCCTATCTTGGATCTGATTGACCGAATCTTTAGAACCGTTTAATGATTGTAATCCTATATTTATTGATGAAATTATTTGTGCTACATTATTACCGACTATAGATGCTTATATCCCCGCCACGTTTACTATATTATTTATTACATTTGTTATAACCGATGCTATAAATAATGATTTAGTACCTTTATTACTTTTGTCTTTCGTTTGTTGCTGCTCATTATGTATATATAAATCATCTTTTAAAATATCTTTTAACTTTGGATCAATTTTTAGAAGAGCTTGTTGTTTACTCAAATCATCACGATGTTTTTCTAATAATTTATTTTCTTGTGTAAGAAGACGTATCTTGCGAGTATTTACTACATCTATTATGGCTTTACCTACTATAGATGTTGCCATGGCAGCAGCTGATACAAACATAAATGGAGCTGTGGCAGGTGCTATAGTTGCCAGCATAATACTACTTGCTATTAATCCAAGTACGCTAGCTGTGGTTTTATTAAAAAGAATCTTTCCTGTTACGTTGCTTATTTTCTTTATATTACCCCATTTTGAGGTCTTAATACTATTTATAATACTGGATGTTCTTGAGTTATTTTGTGCTTTATACTCACTTTTATAAATTAGTATTGCGGTGTTGTTCATGGGTTGTTAAGGCGTGTGTGCCTCTACTCATTAATTGCTGTATTCGTTCTTGCTCTATTATATATAAATCATCTTTACTTTTTACTGTTTCTTGAGAAATTATACGCTCCAAGTTACGCCTTTGTATAACTTCTATATCATCCATACTTCTAAATATTGGAGGCTGCTTTTTAGTTACTGTGTCTATATTATTGGATGATGCCTTTACAATCTCTAAATCCTTTTCTAGTGAGTGTGGCATATTTCTTTTCTTTTTTATAGGTCTTGCCATTCTATTCGCTCCATTTGTATGCCTTTAATCTGTTTTAGGGTGCATTATAGATAATTATTAACAAATTTTAATAATTATCTATAATTAAATTACTTAAAATGCAAATTTAAGGTAAATCTTTATCATGAATTAGTGTTAATAGAGCAAAGAGAGATAAATAATAACATAAACTAACTAAAAGTGATTGTATTATTAAAAAATTCATATATTAATTAAAATACAAAGTTATTTATTAATCATTATGTCAAATACACCTAAGTTAGAAAATCACTATAATAAATTGTTACAAGATATTATGCTTAAAACATTAGAGCAGAATCAAATTGTAGAAACCTATTTAATACAAGAAGATTTTAGTAGTACTTTAGATGAGCTGCAAACAATAAACGCAAAGCTTGAAGAATATTGTAAGGTTTTTGCTCTGCTTGAAAGAATTAAAACTGAATTAGCTGAAGAAGATAAAGTATATAACTAATTTAATTTATATAAAAGCTGCAAGCGTGCAAGCCGCATTTCGCCTTTTATATTCAATAATAATTTCCTGCTTCAACTTCTAGCTTTTTAAAAGGTGATATACCGAGGCTATACCCTATAATAATAGGAATTACTATCATCAACAATCCTAAATTATTAAAACGTTCTGTTAAATAAACAAGCCCAAAAGAACTAATTACATACATAGCTCTTGAATAAGCATATATAAAGCTAGCATAGGTAAATCGTTTTACAACCGGAAAACTTTTGTAAAATATTGGCATTGCCGGGGATTCACTTGGAGAAAAAGTCACTACAATTAGTGGAATTAAGAGACTTTGCTAACCTTGCGTTATATTATCTAATATTAATGGACTAGATAGAAGAAAAGTTAAAAATATTACTAATTGCATTTATAGCATAAACACGTAAGTGCTAGTGCTACAAAAAATTCTACTATAGAAATTTGTATTAAAAAATAATAAATTGCAGTCTTCTTATTAACTTTGTCCTGCCATACAGGATTATTTGTTATCTTTGCTACATCAATTATATTACTATCTTTTATCGTTTCTTGTATTCTACACTTAGCATCAACAAAATCCGGTGTTTCTCGCAAAGTAGTCCTAGCAGCACTACCTATTAATGCAATTCCTGTACCTACCCAAAATGCGATACGCTAATTAAAGTTATAGGATGTAACTCAGGTTTCTAAGCCAAGGGCCCACAGTTAATCCTAAGCTAGCACACACCCCTACAAATGTTAAGGCAGGAAAGCGTTTAAGAACTCCAACAGATTCCGTTAAATATAATTCTGCTCCTACTCTTGCTCCCATGGATGACATACCTTGCACTATACGGCATATTGTTACTATGCAGGCGGCACTAGCACCTACTTATGCCTAAGTAGGAAGATTAACCATAACGATTCAAGAAAATGACATTAAAATAGTGGTAATAATGATTGTGGATTTCCGACCTATATTATCAGCCCAATAATAAAGCTCCTAAGGGTCTAAAAATAAAAGTAGAACAAAAAGAAAAAACTGCAAGAAGTCGATTAACGTGAGTATCATATTGCGGAAAGAAAAGCTCATCAATTAGTACTGCCATATGAACATATAGCATAAGATCAAAATATTCTCAAAAAGTACCTATAGATAGTAAGCCTATGCCTATAGCCCGTTTTTGTTCTCTGTTTAAACTTTTTTGTTTTTTTTCGTATCCCAACACAATTTTTTCTAAAAAGTTAATTTATAGAAAGGTTATATTGAGACGATTTCAAGTCTATAAATTCAAGGCAAAAGTTACAATGTTTTATGATTATACTTATTTAAAACTTCTTTGACTAATGAAGTTGTTATTTTTCTTTTGGAAATTAAAGCAAAATAGTTAATATTGTCTAATATTTCTATAATTTTCGAATATTCCCTAGGCAAATTTACTAAAAGAAAATCTATTATTTGTCGGGATATTGTTACCGAAGCAATAGCAAAATGCTTAAATATTAGAATTTTGATTAATTCATCGTCAGGTGAGTTTAATAGAATACTAAGTACTGACTTAATACGTGAAGATAAATCGGGTAAAGTAAAATTTCTGCTTTTATCAGATGCGGTAAGTAAAAGATATTTTTGTTTTTCGTTAATAATATTAAATATATGAAGTAATGTCGGCTCTTGCCAGTTTTCAATATCGTCAATGATGAAAGCATTATATTTTTCTGAAATTTCTTCATTAAAAAAAATATCTTTAATAATATAGGCATTGCTTAAATTTTGCCATATTTTGGTTAAATAAGTTTTGCCTGATGAAGAAGGGCCTTTAATTAATAAAGTAAATTTATAAGGGTTAATGCCAAAGCCGCACTGCCAATTTTTTATAATATTATAAGCTTGATCGTTAGAACTAGAAACAATAAATTCATCAGGATGATATTTACTAGAAGTAGTAAAACGAAATATATATTGCTGCACTGTTATAAAAATTTTTTAGTCGTCTATTCGATAGAATTGGCTAGATTTATAAAATTTAATTAGATTCAAAAGTAAAATTTTTGTAATCCCTGCAATTGGTATAGCAAAAAATATTCCAATAATTCCAAATAAACTGCCGCAGGCAAAAATTGAGAATATAATCCAAAGAGGATGCAACCCTATTTTATCACCGATAATTTTAGGGGTGAAAATATAAGACTCGCAAATATTTCCAACTAGATAAATTATCATTATATATAGTAATTTAGTAGTTACACCAAAAGTTAAATAGCCGATAATTAGAGTTAAAAGAAATGATATAAAAGTACCAAGGAAAGGAATAATAACTAAAAATCCTGTTAAAATACCAAGTAAAAGAGCGAGATCAATACCTATTACGGTAAATGCAATACTATAATAAGTAGATAATAATAAGCAAATATTTAGCTGTCCTCTTATGTAAGCAGATAACAGATTATTAATTGCCGATAATATTGCAAGGATTTTCGGTCGGGTTTTTATAGGTAATAATGATTTCATGTTTGCAATAATTTTAGCCCAATCACGTAGGAAATAGAATAATATTATAGGTATAAGTAAAAATAAAACAAATATGTTAATAGTTATAATAGTATAACGCCAAAAATTATTAGCAATACTGCCAAGTATAGTAAATATACTATTTATAAAATTGCTTAAAGAATTCTTGATTTTATCGGCAATATCAGGTTCTATCGAATAAATTTTTACCATTATAGGCGGTAATATTTCTGCCTGTAAATAATTGTTATATTTTGGAATATTATTTATAAAAGTAAAAATTTGTCCATAAATTATCGGCACTAAAATAGTTAAGCTTAAGAAAAATATGCTCAAAAATATCAGATAAATTATGCTTGATGCAAATTTATTTGATATTTTAAATTTTGATGCGATAAAACCTATAGCAGGTTGTAGTAAGTAAGATATTATAAATGCGATAAAAAATGGTTTTATTGCGTCTGAAATTAGCATAAAACCGCTGATAAAAAGCCCTAAAAAAACTAGCCAAAATATAACGGTTCTATTCATTATTATTTTCCTCATTTTCTATACGAAGATCAACTGCAAAAAGAGCTAGGAGTTCACAAGGCGAAGATCACAGCGTATACTTAATACGTGTCTTGTAAAACGACGACGCCAATTTTTGAAGTTGATCGAGCATTAAGGTTTTTTAACTACTTGTACGGTAGCAGGACGCAGTAGTCTATCTCTAATTTTATATCCTGATTGCATTAAAGTAATAATACTATTCGGTGCATGATCAGGATGTTCTATCTGTGCAATTGCATTATGTAAATTATAGTCGAACATTGATCCTATTTCCGGCTTTATTTCTTCAATATGATGTTTATGAAAGACTTTGTCTAGCTCGTCTTTAGTCATCTGAACGCCTGCAATAATATTTGTGACTTCTACATCAGAATTTGCCGGTTTATGTGCTAATGCTCTTGAAAGATTATCACTAACATTTAGTAGTTCTTTAGCAAATGTAGCAATTGCATAATCTTTTGCTTCGTCACGTGCTTTTTCTAAACGCTTTCTTGTATTGTCTATTTCAGCAGTAGTTCTTATTAGCTTATCTTTTAGCTCTTCAATCTCGGCTTTTAACGCTGTTACCTCCGGATTTGCTGTTTCAACTATCTCTTCAGCAATATCATTTATTGTTTGTTCATTATTTTCTATATTATCGTCTATCATATTATTTACTTTATATTTATTTCTTTTTTGAGGTATATATAGATATAATAAAAATTTTTTCAATGGTATACTCGTTTAATTTGAAAAATTGGTGTCGTTGTTTCGTATTTTTTTATCCTCACGTACTAGTATTTATGCTGCGGTCAAAAAATATGAAACTCCTTACTCTTTTCCAAATTAAACTTTACTATTTATTTTTACTTATGGAGTGCAAATTGTATTATGAGACAGTCAGGAAGAAAAAGTAACCAATTACGTCCTATTTCATTAGAATTATCCCCGCTTATTAATGCGGAAGGTTCATGTCTTATTAAAATCGGTAATACACATGTCATGTGTAGTGCTACTTGTGAAACTACCGTACCGCCATTCTTGAGGGGACAAAATCAAGGCTGGATTACTGCCGAGTACGGTATGCTTCCCGGTTCTACATCACAGCGTATTAAAAGAGAAGCGGCACTTGGGCAACAAGGCGGCAGAACGCAAGAGATACAGCGTTTAATAGGTAGGGCGATGCGATGTGTAATTGATGTGAGGAAACTAGGCGAGAGGCAAATTATCATAGATTGTGATGTTATTAATGCTGACGGCGGTACTAGAACTGCAGCAATAACAGGGAGCTACGTAGCATTGCACCTAGCTATTAGGTCCTTGATGAAAAAGAGAGTTTTAAAGGTGAACCCGTTAATTAGTCAAATTGCAGCTATTTCTTGCGGTATATATAAAGGTGAGGTGATACTAGATTTGGATTATTTAGAAGATAGTGATGCGGACGTGGATAGTAATTTTGTGTTTGCAGGTAACGGTAATTTAATCGAAGTACAAGGCACGGCAGAGAAAAATCCTTTTTCCGAAGAGCAGTTTTTAGCAATGTTAAAACTTGCTAAAGGCGGAGCTGCGGAATTATTTAAACTACAAAATCAGGTACTGCTTGGGTCTTAGAAAGTTGCTAAGTGGATCAGTGTTCCAGTCATTGCAAAAAATGCTAATTTATAGTATTTTTTTATTATTGCTCTGGATTGCCGCATCGCTTTGCTCCTCGCAATGACGGTGCATGTATCCACGCAACCAATCTTCCACGAGAAGAACGTATTTATTAAGCGTATGGATTATCATGAAAAGCAATATGTTCACCTGATAATATAATTATCTTATCTCGATTGGTATTATTTATAAATACCTTATGATTAAGATCTGTTACTTTAACACTACTATGTAGTCCTAAGATTAATTCCGCAACATTGCCTAGGCTGTCAAACGTAACACGCTGATTAGCGCCAATTGTTATTTTATTGGGGGGATATGTTAATATTTGCTGTTCTACTTTCTTCGGTAAAAGTAATAGTTCTATATTTTGGATCTTTCATATTTTCCTCTTTGAATGAATTTTAAGTTATAAAATCATTACTACAATATGCCATATACTACTTCAATTAAAAATTTTTTAAACTAGCTCTTACTCAATTTATAATTGCTATTATAGTGTATTTTTTAAATTTAAGCGGCTATGGTATTAAGATTATATTATTGTCTATTATGCCTTATTAGTAGAATTATCCTCTGATCAATATGAGCAATTTGTAAGTAGTACTGTAGAATACGGTATTACCGATAATCAAAATATTGGAGTACATTTTTTGTACAAAGAAGATAAATTTTTGAATGAAAAAAACATAAGCACGGATGCTTCTATTTACTATAAATTGCAGCTATTTGAAGATAAAGATTTTGTTATTGCGGCTCAGCCTAAAATTTTAATGAGTAAGAGTAAAAAACTTAAAGAAGATTTTTTAGGCGAGATATCTTTACTAATGGGAATGTCTAAAAATATCCGCCCTGTTATTATTTTTAATCAAAATATATTTAGCTTTGGACATTCAATTAATATTGGTTCTAAGAAGATGTAATTTTTCTATTTGTGAAGGGATTAAATTTAAAAACGGCATAATGCTTACAAGTTTTACAAAATACCATACTCGGCAAAATTACGGTTATGTATATGATAGTTCAGTTTATAAGCAGTTAGGAATTGTAAAGATAATTAATTTTGGTAAAGAGAATAGAAACTTGTTAACTGCTCAAATCGGTCATTTTTGTGATCACAGTCTTTCAAATTAAGAAATATAAAATATCAGGTATAAATTTTCAGCATGGTTAGATGTATAAATGAAGGTATATACAGATAATCAGAGATAAAAATTTATTAGGTAAAAAACAAGCTAATAGTTTAAAAGCTATGATCGAAGAAGCAATTATCGATAATGAGATAATGATTGATATATTATATGAAAATAGAATATTGCTGCTAATAAGCAATATTTCTTATATTAAAATTTATAATTATTCTTATATACAAGCCTATGTAGTGAATGGTTATTGTATATATGACGATGTTCATAGTAATACAATAACTGCTATAAATAGATCTAAAAATATTGTTTAGTAATAGTAATATTTTTAGATCTATAATGCTGATCAAGAAATATTATTTTTATAAATTATTAGAAAAAAATTTCGCCTATTTAACTAGTATCAAAGCAAAATATGCTCTTGAATTTAAAGTCGAGCCGATTATTGCTAAGAATATTAATTATACCAATAAAATAATAATATTTTTCGTCGTGTTTATAGCCACATTGATTTATCTGCCGGTTTTATTTTATGTTGTTAATAATATAAGCTATTGTTTGCAAAAGATTTTAAAATCTCTGTTATGTATAAGGGTAGTAAGAGAATCGCCTTCGGTAAGGGTTGCATGGATTGAAAAGCGTATTCGGTGTCATACCGTGGTTTGACCACGGTATCCAGAAAATAATTAAAAATACTAATATTAGTATTTTTAACTGGATCCCGCGATCAAGTCGCGTGATGATAGAGGTGGAATCGTTTCACAAAACAAGTAGTACTAAAAATCATTCGGTGGAATCACAAATTTTTCAAAATGAGGAGAAAGCTTTACCGGTTTATACAGTTTTAGTACCGTTATAGAATTAAGTAAGTTAAGGTCAATAATTAAAAATATTTCATTAATTAATTATCCAAAAGATAAGCTAGGCGTTAAAATGATTATCGAAGATGACGATTATCTAATGATTAAAGAAATAGTGTTATATAATTTACCGTCTTATTTTCATGTTATATCTGTTCTGAAAAGTCTACCAAGAACTAAAAGCCGCAAGCCCTTAATTATGCTCTAGAATATTCACGTGGTGAGTATCTAGTAGTATATGATGCTGAAGATAAACCTGAACAGCTAATTAAAGCTCTAGCAATGTTTAAAAACTTACCTCTAGAATATTCTTGTCTTCAAGTTAAGCTTAATTTTTATAATAAAAATGAGAATATTTTAACCTATTCTCAAAAATGTTTAATATAGAATATAGTTTATGGTTTGAATATATCTTGAAAGGATTAAGTTTACTAAAACTTCCTACACCTCTTGGGGGTACTAGTAATTATTTTAAAACGGATATATTAAATAAGCTTGGCGGATGGGATTCTTATAATGTAACAGAAGATGCCGAGCTTGGTATAAGAATTTACTCACAGAACTATAAAGTAGCTATTCGTGATTCCTATACTCTAGAAGAGGTTCCGAATAGTTTAGGTAATTGGCTAAATCAAAGATCAAATTAGATTCAAGGCTTTGTGAAACATTTTTGGTATTTAAAGCACAAAAAGATAAATGCCAAAAGTTTACTTTATTGCAAGTAATAACAATGTATGTGTTCCTTATCTACTTATAATTTTGGAGTTTACCCTTTATAATATTTTCTATTGTTATAAATAAAAATTCTATAATTAATTATTTATGGCTTATTAATAGTATTTTTTCGCTTTTATATCTATATGGTACAGCTCTGTATATATTAAAAAATTCTTTAAAAAGCGGAAAAGTAAAATTTCAGGATATAGTAGCTTTGAGCTTATGGGCTAGTTATTTTATATTACATACTGTAGCTTCATATAAAGCAGTATTTGAAATAATTTTCTGTCCTGTGAATTTGAAATGGAGTAAAACTAAACACGGCACTAGTTTAGAGGATTTTGAGAAAGAATAGACCTCTAATAAAAAAAATTTATTCTTGCCCCTTGAACTAACAAAAATAAAATATATATAGTATGTACATTTAAAGATTTAATAATTGGAGGTTAAAATGTCTTTTAAACCATTACATGATAGAATTGCAATAAAGCCTATCGAACAAGAAGAAAAAACTAAAGGTGGAATTATTATTCCGGATACTGTAAAAGAAAAGCCGATGCAAGGTGAAGTAGTAGCCGTAGGTAATGGTATTCGTAATCAAAAAGGCGAAATTCATCCTTTAGAGCTAAAAGTAGGCGATAAAGTTTTATACGGTAAATGGGCAGGTACCGAAATTGAAATTAAAGGCACAAAACTGATCGTTATGAAAGAAAGCGATGTATTTGGTATTATTAATTAATTATTTGTTTTTAAGGAGAAATTAAATATGGCAACAAAACTTATTAAACACGGCTCAAAAGCTCGTGAGCAAATGTTAGAAGGCATTGATATACTTGCAGATGCAGTAAAAGTTACTTTAGGTCCAAAAGGCAGAAATGTACTTATAGAGCAATCATTCGGTTCACCGAAAATTACAAAAGATGGTGTGACGGTTGCAAAATCGATCGAGTTAAAAGATAAAATTAGAAATGCGGGAGCTCAGCTATTAAAATCAGCTGCTACAAAAGCTGCAGAAGTAGCCGGTGATGGTACTACTACAGCTACGGTACTTGCTAGAGCTTTGGCTCGTGAGGGTAATAAGCTAGTAGCTGCCGGTTATAATCCTATGGATTTAAAGCGTGGTATGGATTTAGCGGTAAACGCAGTAGTAGAAGAAATTAAAAAATCCAGTAAAAAAATCAATAGCCAAGAGGAAATAGCACAAGTCGGTACTATCTCTTCAAACGGTGATAAGGAAATCGGTGAGAAAATTGCTAAGGCAATGGAGGAAGTCGGTAAAGAAGGCGTGATAACCGTTGAAGAAGCAAAGAATTTTAGCTTCGATGTTGAAGTAGTTAAAGGTATGATGTTTGATAGAGGTTATCTATCACCGTATTTTGTAACGAATTCCGAGAAAATGGTTGCTGAGCTTGAAAATCCTTTCATCTTACTATTTGAGAAAAAATTATCAAATTTACAACCGATGTTACCTATACTTGAGGCTGTAGTACAATCACAACGTCCGCTATTAATTATTGCTGAGGATGTTGAGGGCGAAGCTCTTGCAACGCTTGTAGTCAATAGATTACGTGGTGGTTTAAAAGTTGCGGCAGTAAAAGCTCCCGGTTTTGGCGATAGAAGAAAAGCAATGATGGAAGATATTGCTATCCTAACTAAAGGTGAGCTTATTACTGAAGATTTAGGTATGAAGCTTGAAAATGTGAGTATTAAGAGTCTAGGGACAGCAAAAAGAGTAACAATTTCTAAAGAAAATACCGTAATTGTTGACGGTAACGGTGATAAGAAAAATATTGAAGATAGAGTATTACAAATTAAATCTCAAATAGCTGAAACTACTTCTGATTATGATAAAGAAAAACTGCAAGAGCGTTTAGCTAAACTTTCCGGCGGTGTTGCCGTATTAAAGGTTGGCGGTGCTACGGAAGTTGAAGTGAAAGAGCGTAAAGATCGTGTTGAAGATGCACTTGCTGCTACAAGAGCGGCAGTTGAGGAAGGTGTTGTTGCCGGTGGCGGTGTAACATTACTTCATGCATCACAACCTTTAACAAAGCTTAAAGTAGAGAATAAGGATCAACAAGCTGGTATTGAAATAGTAATAGAAGCTTTAAAGGATCCGTTAAAACAGATTGTTGAAAATGCCGGTGAAAACGGTGGCGTAGTAGTTGGTAAATTACTAGAACATAAGGATAAAAATTATGGCTTTAATGCTCAAGATATGCAATATGTCGATATGATTAAAGCAGGAATTATTGATCCGGCTAAAGTAGTGCGTACTGCACTTCAAGATGCTGCTTCCGTTGCTTCGTTAATTATTACCACGGAAACTTTAATTGTTGACGAACCTTCTGATAAGGCAGAGCCAATGCCAATGCGTGGCGGTATGGGAGGCATGGGCGGTATGGATTTCTAAGTCTATATCTCTATAAGATAGGTTATGCAATAGATCTAATAAACCCGTTTTGTTGTATTGCTTGTTCCCCTCATTGTAAGGAGGCATTGTTGCGTGGGCCGCAAAACCTGTTCAATTTCATATCATGGCTTAACCATGGTATCCAGAAAAAATACTAATAATATTAGCATTTTAAACTGGATATCGCTACAAGCTCGCAGGATGACAATTGAGAAACTAGTCCACGCAGGCAATGCCCTGCTCCGCAATGACGATTTTAACAACGTGCTGTACAACACATTATTAAAAGTCGCAGTAGGACACAACTGATTTATGCAACAAATGGGTTTTAAAGCGATTCTTTGCTTAATGTGAAAATAAACTCTTTAATAAAACTCTTCCTAAAAAAATAAAATATAGAATTTCTTGTAATTATTTCAATAAATGACTGCAAATACTTTGGTATTTATCCTATGAGACTGTTAACAAAATAATTTTAAAGCTCATTAAATTCTTTTTAACTACAAATTATAAGATTTTTTTGAAATAGGGATATTTATTACTGTAAAAATCTCTTTAATTATCAATTAAAGTTATTTTGTTAACACTTATATAGGATGATCAAAAGGTTTTAAGCGGTTTTACGCTTTAATTATTAAGAATAGATTTCTTGTTGTAGTTATAGGCAAGGTTAATCTATATTCGTTTAATTTAAAAAATTAGTAATAACAGTTTCTAGCTTTTGGTTGGTTAAACTATGCTAACTAAAATTAGTAAGGTTTTAGAAAATTACTATTCTTATTTTAAAAAAATCTTATAATTTATACAGTTAAGAAAGACTAAAATAAGATAATTTAAATTTTATATATAAAACTTAAAAAATTAGGTTCTAAAAGCAATCTAAAGGATAAAAGATAAAATAATAGGGTAGGGGGTAGTGCGAAGCTCGCCACAAGCTTAATTTTTCCTATTAATATCAACTAAAGCTGGGTTTTATTAATATTTACTAAAAATAGCAAATTAATTAGAAATATTAATAGAACTTCATTAAGTTTATTGCTTTAATTGGTGTTTAGTTATTCGTAAGTATAACTATTAGCTGAATTAGTATAAATTAAAGAGGGACATCTTCTTAGCGTTTGAAAAGAAGATGAGAGAGATTCTGTTAATTATACTAATGCAGAAATGTGACAATTTTCATCTGACAAAACATTTGATTGGAGAGATAGAAGCAAGCACCATCATGTTCATAAAGTAAAAGTCGGTGACAAGTTTGATATACATTGGGGTTATACCATGGCACATAAAACACGTGGTTATTATACATATGCGATCACTGATTATCCTAATGATTTTTCTCAAAGACTAACTTTTAATGAGCTTAAGACATTTTTTGAAAATATAAGCCAAGAAAAGCCATTTTGGAGCCATCCATTACCTGCTTATACTGATCACTCAATAATTCTTCTGGAAAGAGAAGCGCGGTTTCGCGTTCTTTTAGAGAGATGGATAGTCGCCGACCGGCATGGCATTTCATCAATCATGGGTTCTTGAATATGAAGCAAGTTTAGGCGGTGAAGGGCCTGGACATGGACACCATCATCACGATGCTTAATTAAGCTTTAAAGCAACTTAGTAGTGAGTGGTTATGCGCTAAGCGACTCAAAGCTTTGTTGTGCGGATACCCAAGTCGTCATTGCAAGGAAAAATTAAAAATTTTGACAAAGCAATCTCGGACCAAAATCTTGAGATTGCCACGCTCCTTTCAGTTGCTCGCAGCAACAATGCTTAAATTCTTGCGTTACTATCTACTTAAAGCTTTTAGGCCTTCCTTTAAGCCGTCTTTTATAAATGAAATTTTAGCTTGTTTGCCGTCTGCGGTAATTAGTTCTATATAATTATCGTTTGATAAAATCATGTCTAGATCGTCTTGTGTAATAATAGCTAAAGCCTGACAGCCGTTTACTGTACAATTTACGTATTTTCCGGCTGCTATTCGTTTGTCACCGCTATTAATAACTGTACCTGCCGGAATTTGAACATTTGACGGGACTATTTCTATTATTTTTAATTCCTGTTTTTCTTGTTCCCCATTGAAATAACCTATGTGATAAATGGCTAATATTTCCTTTTCTTTATCTCTCTCTAGATTATTAATTTGTTGTGATAAGAAGCAAAGTTGTTTTTTCTCATTATTAAGAGTACAACTTAAAGTCCAAGCTCCGTACTTTTTTGGTGCTGTTGATGCGTTGACGTTTTCTATGCTATACAAAACAAAAGTGCCGGTTATTATAAATAATCCACTAAAAATAAAAGCAATTTTTTTTATACAATCTTTCATATAATTTTTAACCTTTTTAAAATATTTTCTTTTCCTAAAATTTCTGCAATCTCAAATACGCTAGGTGATGCAGTCATACCTGTTATTAAAGCTCTTACCGGTTTCATAATGTCATTCAGCTTTAAGTCGTTTGCTGCTGCTATTTCTTTAAATTTATTCTGTACGGATTCCTTATCAAACTGCTCAAGTTCGCTTAAGTTTTCTATAATTTGTTTGATTAAATTCTTATCGCAATTTTCTATAATTTCTTTTGAATCTTGGCTGTAGATGATAGGCGAGTCTACTAGATAAATTTGAGCAAGGCGTGTTAGTTCTAGTAATGTTTCACTTCTAACTAACAAGCTTGGCATTGCTTGTTTGATATAGCCTATTTCCTGCTCACTAACCTTAAACTTTTTCGGCAACTCTACTGCTAGGGGTAATTTGTACGTCAATCCGGTACTCGCATCCTCACGTATGTCTATATACGCTGCGGTGCTGCGTTCCGTGTTTCCTCCAAATTCCTCCCTATAAGCGAGCTTCTGAAGAAGTTTATTATAATTTTGTTCCAATATCTCTACAATCTTTGAAGTTAAGCTATCATTGTCAAGCATTCTTAAGTAATGAGAGTTAAGGCTATTCATCTTAGCAAAATCAAGCTTAGCAGGTGATTTACCGAGTGAATCAAGATTAAACCAGTCTATAGCCTGAGTCATTGAGATAATTTCATCATCGCCGTGACTCCATCCAAGACGCAGTAAATAATTGCACAAACTTTCCGGTAAATACCCCATATCCTTATAAGCTTCAATGCCTAATGCTCCATGCCTTTTGGATAATTTTGCTCCGTCTGCTCCATGAATTAACGGTATATGAGTCATGCTCGGTACTGCATATCCGAAAGCCTGATAAATAGCGAGTTGCCTTGCTGCATTGGTTAAATGATCGTTACCTCTAATAATATGAGTTATACCCATATCATGATCGTCTACTACAACGGCTAGCATGTAAGTAGCAGTGCCGTCTGCTCTTAATAGTACCATATCGTCTATATGAGAGTTTTCAATTACTACCTCACCTTGTAAAGTGTCATGAATTGTTATGCTACCCTCTCTTGGAGTTTTTAGACGTATTACCGGCTTAATATCAGTAGGATAGATAGATGGATCTTTGTCACGCCACTCGCTATTAAAAATAAAATGCTGTTTATTTTCTAAAGCTTGTTGTCGCTGTCTTTCTATTTCTTCTTGGCGAGTAAAACAATAATATGCTTTACCGTTTTGCAGTAATTTTAGTGCAGCTTCTTTGTAAAGATTATTACGTTTAGACTGGAATATAACCTCACCGTTCCAATCAAGCCCTAGCCATTTTAGACCTGAGAATATAGCTTCTACCGCTTCTTTAGTTGACCTTTCTTTATCAGTGTCTTCAATGCGAAGCAAGAACTTACCGTTATGATGCCTTGCGAACAAATAATTAAAAAGGGCGGTTCTTGCCGAACCTATATGTAAAAACCCTGTCGGTGACGGAGCAAATCTAGTAATTACGTTATTATTCATTTATTATCTTTTTTAAATATATACTAAGAACTGTGTCATACCGTGGCTTGCCACGGTATCCAGAAAACAACTAAACATACTAATATTATTAGTATGTTTAACTGGATCCCGCGATCAAGTTGGCTGTGTTGTATGGATCAGTTTTTGCGTCATTGCGAGGAAAGTGTATAGCAATTGACGAAGCAATCCAGTAAAAAATGCTAAAAGTTAGCATTTTTTTATTATTTTTCTGGATTGTCACGCTCCTTACAGTCGCTCGCAATGACGATTCGGTATTCATGTCACAAGGCTGATCAAGTTAGCTAGGATAACACATACTCTTGCTCCCCAAACACATAAAATAATTTACATCTATATCATCGCTTAATTTCCACTCATTTTTAGCCAGATCATATACCAAGCCTTTCAGCTCTTGAATTTCAATTTTGGTATCCGTAAGCATTTCGTAAATTTCCAACGGTTTTAGGAATTTGCTATAATCATGAGTGTTTTTTGGTACCCAACCTAAAATATATTCGGCAACTATTATTCCAAGTATATAAGCTTTTTTAGTACGGTTAATCGTAGAAATTATTGCCATACCGTTTGGCTTAATATGCTTCACCAAATTTAGTATAAATTGCTGTACGTTTGCTACGTGTTCAATAACCTCAAGACAAATTACCACATCATATAGCTTGTCACTTGCTAATTCTTCTATAGTAGATTGTAAATAATTTATCTTTACGCCGTTTGCCTTAGCATAAGCAGTTGCCGTTTCAATATTACTTTGCAGTGCATCAATGGCTGTAACGTTAAAACCTTGAGCCGCTAAAGGCGTTGCAATTAACCCTCCACCGCAACCGACGTCTAATATTTCTAATTTAGAAATATCGTTAGACATCTTTTCAAACTCTACTTCTAGAGGTAATTTGTGTATCAATCTGCTGCTTGCATCCTCACGTACCAAAGCGTACGCTGCAGTGCTGTGCTGCATGTTTCCTACAAATTCTTCTCTATAAGCGAGTTTGGAAAGGTGTCTATTGTAATGCGTAGTTATTTTCTCTATTATATATTCAAGGCGAATAGGGTTTATTCGGTGTAAGATGCCGAATTCTCCGTCCTTATTCCACCAATTATGAGAAATTTTCTCAAATTTTTCTAATTCTTTTTTATCGATTGAAGACATAGTCTATGATTCTTTCCAATGTTATCCCGTGGCTTGACCACGGGCTCCATAAGTACAGCCTAAGAACTTTAGTGGATCCCGTGGTCAAGCCACGGGATAACAAGAGGCCATACAACAAACATATATAATATACTCAGATGACTTTAATAATACTAGCCTTAATTTTAATTAGCTGCATATTTGCCCCGCTTGGCTGCATTGCCCTATGGAAGAGATATATTTATTTCGGTGACGGGCTTGCTCATAGTAGTTTTTTAGTGGCTAGTATAAGTATTATAGCACATGTTCCATTAATATATTCAGGCATAATAGTTGCAATTCTTTTTTCGTTTTTTGTGTTTATTTTTAAAAATAATTCTGAAAAAAACGCAGTTATTAATTTGATTTCTAGTTTTATGCTAGCTGTTGCTTTAGTTATTAATTATTTTACTTCTTTGCAGAATAATATAGTGAATTTGTTGTTTGGGGATATTTTATCCGTATCTTTTAATGATTTGATGATACTTGCAATAGTGCTCATAACTATTATAGGCTTTATAGTATATTTTTATAATCAAATTCTTCTTATCATTATCAATAGAGATATTGCCGTCATACAAGGCTTAAAGGTTAATATTATTGAGCTAATATTTTTACTTCTTCTCTCATTATCGGTATTTTCTGCTATAAAGATTGTCGGAGTACTTATGGTAACTGCTATTTTACTTATTCCTGCAATGATTGCACGGTTTGTAGCATATAGCCCCTCCCAGATGATTATAATATCAATTCTTATATCTTTATTTATTAATTTTTGTGCTGCATTTAGCTCTTTCTACTTTGATTTACCTTTAACTCCATTGTTTATTATATTAGGTACGTTTATTTATGGTTTGTTGTATTTAAAGCGATTATTATGAACCAAAATGCATTTACTGAATATGTCAAAGAATTGTTAGAACCAATATGGTTCAGTAGTCGTTCGTGTAATGTTTGGTGGATATGGGTGGTGTTATGATAGGAATTATTAAGAGCAATGAATTATATTTTAAGTTAGACCTAAGCACTTATGAATATTTTCAATCTTTTGGTTCTGAGTCATTTGTATATCAAAGTAAAGGTAAACTTGTAACTCTATAATATTGGAAAGTGTTACCTGGAATTATGGAGGATCAAGAGTTATTAGGTAAGTGGTTTAAATTAGTTTTGAATGTTGCTATTAAATAGTCAAAAGAAAAAATAAATGTCGTCCTGTGGTTTGACCAGCGTTGTTGTGTGTGGCATTTTTTTCCGTCATTGCGAGAAGACGCCATAGGTGTCGACAAAGAAATCTCAGGTACGACTCCTGAGATTGCCACGCTCCTTGCAGTCGTGCGCAATGACGTTAAAATCTATCCACGTTTTTCATAATCTCAAGATAATCAATTTTGCCGTTTGTAAGTAGAGGTATTTCTGAATCGGTAATAATTACTTTCGGTAAATGTAGTAAAGGAATTTGAGCTTTAGATACAGCATCTGCAAAGTTCTCTCTATTTATATTGGAACCGGTAGTAAGTAAAATAATCTTGTCTTCGTGCGTTTTATCGGGAATAGAAATAGCAGCGTGCAAGGAATCAGGATCAATTTCACTTGCAAGTTCTTCAATTTTTGTAAGAGATATCATTTCCCCTGCTATTTTAGCAAAGTGTTTTAAACGTCCTAGAGTTGTTATATATCCTTCAGAATCAATTTTGACTATATCGCCTGTGTCGTACCATTCTTTATAAGTACGGTGACCTTCTAAGTCCAAGTAACCAAGCATTATGTTAGGACCCTTAATGAATAAACGTCCCCCTTCATTTATTCCCTCTACTTTCTCAAGCTTATAATCAATTTTCGGTAATAATCTTCCTACCGTGCCTGCTTTATTATGCATAGGGGTATTGCAAGCTATAATAGGTGAGGCTTCTGTAATCCCATATCCTTCAAAAATACGTATGCCATACTTATTAAGCCAAAATTGTCGTGTAGATTCTTTTAATTTCTCGCTACCGGCAAATATATAGCGTAATGAGTAAAAATCATATGGGTGAGCGTAATTAGCATAACCGTTTAAAAAAGTATCGGTAGAAATTAATATAGTTGCTCCAATATCGTATATAACTTCAGGAATGCTACGATAATTTAGTGGAGAAGGATATAGAAACAGCTTAATACCGTTTAAAGTTGTAATAATTGCACCACTAAGACCAAAACAATGAAATAGCGGTAACGCATTAAATACTATATCTTCAGGGCTAAAAGGTACTTTAGCAGTTATTTGATATCTATTAGTTTGTAAATTTCTGTGAGATAATAATACGGCTTTAGGTTTACCTTCAGTACCCGAAGTAAAAATTATCACTGCCGGTTTTTCGTCATCACGATTACGACAAAAATAATTGTAATAAGTTTGGGCACAATAACTGCCTATTTTTGCTTTTAGTTTTAGGGCTGTACCAATCTGATTTTTAAAATCTTCTAAATATATTATTTTAATACCGAAATCTAATAAGTTAGTTATTAATTCATATAAATTTGCTTTCTCAATAAATTGTTTTGAAGTGTAAACTACTTTAATTTGTGCAAGTTTACAGGAGTTAATAACAGTACTTATGCCGCTGCTCCAGTTAATTATAGCAGGCACATAACCGCTAGATTGCATAGCGTAAAAAGTAATTAACGTATCCGTGGTATTAGGCAACATTAAGCCTAAATTTCTGCCAAAGATATTATTCTTTTTGATTAAATCACCTAGGATAAAAGATTTTAATATTAAATCTCGATAAGTAACCGCATTATTTTCAAAATCATCAACTATTTTTTTCTTAAATCCATGAATTTTAGCAGCTTCTATAAGAGATGAGAATACAGTATTTTGATAGTCTGAACTTTCAAACATCATGTCAGCCATGATATCATAAAGAGTCCTAGATATATAACTGCGTCGTTCTTGGTTGCTTGTAGCATCCATATTAGCGAATTTTACCGGCGGTAAAATGGTTATAGTAATTTTAGGAAATATTTTTCTTTTTAATATGTTTTTTAATTTTGATAAATGAGTAAATTGAGTACCGTCTATTCTAACCGGTAAGATGGTAGCACCGGCTTTATCGGCAATCATTCCCGGTCCTTCGTATATTTTCATTAAAGAGCCGGTAACGCTTATTCTACCTTCAGGGAAAATTGCTACTTTCTGATCCTTTTGTACTTCTTTTACTAAAGTCTTTATTGCCATTGGGTTACTTGGATCAACCGGCAAAGTTCTTGCCATACGTAAAAACGGTTTAATCCACCATATTTTTTGTATATCGGGACTAATTGCAAAAGTCATTTCTTCTCGTAAGTAAGTAGCAATTAGCGGCGGATCTAGATATGAAATATGGTTAGCGACCACTACTACTTTTTTACCTGCTTTTTGAAAATTTTCAAATCCTTTAACTTCAACCTTATACATAAGATCAAAACAGATTTGGAATATTCTTCGCAATAGCTTAAATGGAATAATTTTAACTTCAGGTATTAAACGGTAAATATGTATAGTAACGATTATATTAGCTAGGCTAATAAATAATATAATCCAGGGTATAGTGAAATTTAGGTAAAATAATAAAGATAGAATTATTGTGGATCCCACCATGAAAATGGAATTGATAAGATTGTTAACGGCAATAATTCGACTACGATGAGCAGGGTTTGCGTAATGCTGTAATATCGCAAAAAGCGGAACGATATATAATCCGCCTATTGCCGCTAAGAACAATAAATCTATAACTATGCGCCAATTATGTCTTTTCGATAAAAATACTAAAATACTTTTTAGCTGAGTAGGTTCGTAGTTAACTGAGCTAATTCTACTTGCAAAGAATAAATCAATACCGAAAATACTAATGCCTAGGGCTGAAATAAATAGATATTTAACGGTAATCTCATCTTCAAATATTTTGCTACATAAAAACGAACCGACCCCAACACCAAGCGAGAAAACCGCTAAAAATAAATTAGCAACATTCTCATCAGCTTTAAAAGTTATCTTAGCAAGTAAAGGTATTTGAGAAATTATAGCAGCTCCGATAAACCAAAACCATGAAATGCCAAGTATAGCTAAATATATCTGTTGTTTTGCTTTGGCATATTTAATCATATTTATGCTTTCATCTATAATATTAAAATTTATTTTAATATCACGATTTACGTTTTTCGATTTTGGGGAAAAAAGGCTTGTAATAAAGCCAAGAAAAGCTATGGTAATTAAGGAATAAATTATAAAATTATTGCTGATTGTATAATAGCTGCCGATTATAGTACCGATAAAAATACCGATAAAAGTTCCGGCTTCAACAAAGCCGTTAGCTCCAAGTAGTTCGTCTTTATTTAGGTGATCAGGTAATACGCTATATTTGATTGGACCGAAAAAAGTAGAATGCATACCCATTAAGCAAATAGAACAAAACAGGATTAACAGATTATTATTATGCAATCCGTAAATTGCAAAGGCAATTATACCGATTTCACAAATCTTAATAATTTTAATAAGATTTGCACGCTCGTATTTATCGGCAATTTGTCCTGCTATGCTTGCGAATATTATAAAAGGTAATACAAAAGTAGCATTAGCAATTAAAACAAGTAGATTATTATATTGACTTAAAGCTCCTGAAATACCATAAGTGATAAGGATTACCAGAGCATTTTTTAATATATTATCATTAAGACAACCGCATAACTGCACTATAAAATTCGGTAAAAATCGTCTATCTTTGAAAAGATATAATTTGTTTGTGTCCATGATATAAAATATTTTAAATGCCAATTTTATTGGGGGACTCTTATGTCATTCCTATGAAAACAGGAATCCAGTAAAAAATATAAATACAGTAAGTTTTTAAAACTAAAAACTCGATTTATCTCGCTTTACCATGGATTCCCGCCTATGCGGGAATGACATAAGCGAGCTATGCAACAAAACCTAAACTCCCCAAATATTAGCAATTTATATTAATATGTCAAATGTGGTGCTTATTTACTTTCTGTTTCTAAGCATCTTGATTTTATTAATTCATCTACAAGAGAAATGTTTTCGTCCGTAGAATCAGTGTAATTTTTGACTATTGTTTGTAATGCAGATAAAGCTTGGCTTGTAGTATCTTTCGTTTTAACTTTCTTTCTTCTTTGTAAATTCTTTTTTAAGGCAGTGGATAAATTATCAAATTTAGCCGGTGATTTGGCTTTTTTCGGTACTTCTTTGATATAGTTGGTAGATGACATAAATAATTATCTTTTCACATTAGCATTATTATATTATATTATAGATGTTTTGGAAAATAAAACTATAAATAATCTATGAATCAAAGTAATATAATCTCTCCTGAGTTACTGGATGAGAGAAGAAATATTGCAAGGCAAGGGGGCGGTGAAGCTAGGATCAACGCACAACATCAAAAAGGTAAGTTAACTGCACGAGAGCGCATAGAAGTATTATTAGATCCGAATAGCTTTACCGAAACAGGTATGTTTGTATCCCATAGATGCGATAATTTTGGGATGCAGGATAAAAAGTTTTTAGGTGACGGCGTTGTAACGGGACACGGTACGATAAACGGTAGGTTGGTATTTATTTATAGCCAAGATTTTACCGTACTCGGCGGTTCTCTCGGCGAATATCATGCTAAGAAAATCTGTGATATTATCGATCAAGCTATAGAAACCGGTGCTCCCGTAATCGGTATTAACGACTCAGGGGGAGCAAGAATTCAAGAAGGGGTTGATGCTCTGGCCGGATACGGTGAATTATTTCAGCGTAATGTTTTAGCGTCGGGTGTCATCCCTCAAATTACCCTAATTATGGGCCCTTGTGCAGGTGGTGCGGTATATTCTCCTGCCTTAACCGATTTTATATTTATGGTTAAGAATAGTTCTTATATGTTCGTAACTGGTCCCGATGTAGTAAAAACCGTTACGGGTGAAGAAGTAAGCCAAGAAAAGCTCGGCGGTGCTAGGATGCATACCACTAAAAGCGGCGTTGCCGATCTTGCATTTAACAATGATATAGAAGCATTGCTTGAAATTCGTAAATTCTTTAATTTCCTTCCGTCATCCAATCGTAGTCCTCTTCCTGTTCGTTCGACTGTTGATCCTGCCGATAGAGTTGATATGTCTCTTAGCACGTTAATACCTAACACTCCTAATAAGCCTTATGATATGAAAGAGCTTGTTGAGCGTATCGTTGATGAGGGAGAATTTTTTGAACTACAACCTGATTTTGCTAAGAATATAATTATTGGCTTTGGTTATATGGAAGGTTATCCGGTAGGATTTGTGGCTAATCAGCCTTTGCATTTAGCAGGATGTTTAGATATAAACGCGTCAAGAAAAGCAGCAAGATTTGTTAGATTTTGTGATGCTTTCAATATTCCTATAGTCAGTCTTGTTGATGTGCCTGGATTTCTGCCTGGTACATCCCAAGAGCATGACGGTATTATTAAACACGGGGCTAAACTGTTATACGCTTATGCGGAAGCTACAGTGCCGAAGATTACTGTAATTACCCGTAAGGCTTATGGAGGTGCTTATATAGTTATGAACTCCAAGCATCTTAGAGGCGATATAAACTATGCTTGGTTTAATTCGGAAATCGCTGTTATGGGGGCAGAGGGAGCAGCTGAGATAATATTTAAGGAAGAATGTAAAAATCCTGAAGCTAAAAAACAAAAAATCGATGAATATAGGAAAGTAGTAACTTCGCCTTTTGTTGCGGCATCTAGGGGATATTTGGATGATATTATAAGACCACAAAATACCAGATGGCGAATATGTAAGGCATTAAATTTCCTGCGTACTAAAAAAGTAGAACTGCCTTGGAAGAAGCATGATAATTTGCCGCTTTAGCTGTCATCCCGTGGCGTGACCATGGGATCTCAGAATACAGTCTGTGACACAAGACCCCGTGGTCAAGCCACGGGGTGACATTAGGATATAAAAAACTATGAATAAACCGTTATTTGATAAAATTTTAATTGCTAATCGTAGCGAGATCGCCGTTAGGATAATACGTACCTTAAAAAAGATGGGGATAAAGTCGGTTGCAGTATATTCTGAAGCAGATACAAACTCAATGTATGTGCAGCATGCAGATGAGGCTTATTATATAGGTGATTCCCCTGCAACGGAAAGTTATTTATCTATTAAAAATATTATTTCGGCGATTCGTGAAAGTGGCGCAAGTGCAGTACATCCAGGTTACGGTTTTTTATCAGAAAATCCAAATTTTGCCAATATTCTTAAAAGAGAAGGTGTTGTTTTAATAGGACCGAGTGCTGGAACTATTAAAAAAATGGGCGATAAAATCGAAGCAAAAAAGATAGCGATAGAAGCCGGAGTTAGCACCGTGCCAGGTTATATGGGCACTATAAACGATGTTAAACAAGCTATAGATATTGCTAAAGAGATTGGTTTTCCGGTAATAGTAAAAGCGGCTGCCGGCGGCGGTGGGCGTGGTATGAGAGTAGTGAATAATCCCGCTGAAATGGCCAATGCTTTTGAGTCGGCAAAGCTTGAAGCAGCCAATAGTTTTAGTGACGATAGATTATTTATTGAGAAGTTAATTCAAACTCCCCGTCATATCGAAATTCAGCTGATTGCCGATCAATACGGCAATAGTGTATGTCTCGGAGAGCGGGAATGTTCAATACAGCGTCACCATCAAAAAGTAATCGAAGAAGCACCAAGTTCTTTTATTACTGAAGATATAAGGCAAGAAATGTATCGGCAGGTAATATCCTTATCTCAAAAAGTGGGATATTATTCGGCCGGTACCGTTGAGTTTATAGTAGATAGCAATAAAAATTTCTATTTTTTAGAGATGAATACTAGGTTGCAAGTCGAGCATCCTGTTACTGAGCTAATTACCGGTATAGATATCGTTGAAGAGATGATACAAATCGCAGCCGGCGAGAAATTATCATTTACACAAGATGACGTAAAATTAAAAGGTTGGGCATTTGAATCACGAATTTGTGCCGAAAACCCAAGCCGAGGTTTCTTACCTTCTAGCGGTAGAATTATAGCTTATTCCGAACCTGCAAAGAGTCCTAATATCCGTATAGATACAGGGATTGGGCTTGGCGGCGAAGTAAGTATGTTTTATGACTCAATGATTGCAAAATTATGTACTTACGGTGAAACAAGAGAGCAGGCAATTGAGCTAATGCATTCTGCTTTGAGTTCTTATATAATTAACGGTATTGCTCATAATATCAGTTTCTTAGAAGCGGTAATGTTACATCCACGCTTTGTGAGCGGCGATATTTCTACTGCCTTTATTCAAGAAGAATATCCTGACGGTTTTTCCGGAGCTAGTCTAACTTCAGAAGTAACTACCGTATTTTTAGCAACGGCTATTTTTATTTATATATCGGAGCAAAGACGTGCTTCTTTAATTTCCGGCAATATTAACAATCAGGCTAACAAAATAGGTACAAGGTGGGTAGTAACTATCGATGATAAACTATTTCCCGTATTAATTACACCTGTTGAAAACGGCTATAATATACGTCACGAAAGCGATAGAATATATATTCGTAGTAACTGGAATTTAGGTAATGAACTTTTTACGGCTATAATTAACGGTAAAAAGACAAATGTGAAAATTGAGAATATCAGAACCGGTTATTTATTATCGCATGCCGGTATTAGCGTAAAAGCCTTTGTACGCTCTCCTCGTATCTCAGAACTTGAAGCGTTGATGGTTTCAAAAGTAGTGGTGGAAGAAAGCTCCGAACTACAAGCTCCTCTAAGCGGTCAGATTGCTGCAATAAAGGTGAAAGAAGGGCAGGAAGTGACGGCAGGACAAGAAATTATGATTTTAACTGCTATGAAAATGGAAAACCTGATTCTTGCCGAAAGGGATGGAAAAATAGCTAAAATTTTTGTTAATGAAAAGGATAATGTTATAAGAGGGCAGGTATTATTAGAATTTGCTTGATATATTAGATTCTGTAAAGGATAATTCCATTATTTATATTTTCAGATATTTTTTAGCGAAAATTAATAAGATGTTTGCAGTAATAGTTGTTCCTATTTCAAAACAATCTTATAATTTGCAGCAAAGAAGAGCAAAAATAGATTAATTTAATTTTCCTTCACAGAACCTAATATATTGTCTTTCGCTTATAATTCGCTACTATAGTAAACTCAGCTCCATTTTATGACAAGCGTAAGGGTAGAGCCTATATATTAATAGGCAAGATAACGAACAACGAAGTACAAAATGGAGACTATATTCATTTATTTAGAATTAATTAAGTCAAAATTTTTCTCAATAACTGAAATATTTGAGCTAGCAAATAGATAATGATTTTTGTTTACCTTATTATATGTCTCTACAGCTTCTGTAAATTCTTCTTGATTAAAGTAACGCTCTCCTAAATAATATTGTGCTTCTTGATAATAATTAGAGCTTTTGTGTATTTTACTATACATGTCTATAGCTTCTTTATAATTTCTCATTCCTAAAATAATTATTTCCTTCCGTAAGATTTGGATGAGCCATGGTTCCTCCGTATTTTAATTAGATTTTTTTATAAAAAAGTATATATTACCATGAAATATGATTCTCATGTTTCGTGGTAATATATATGTATCTAATAAATGTGTAAGAGGTTTTGTCGTCATTGTGAGGAAAATTATAAGTTTTGATTAAGCAATCTAGTTGAAAAATACTAATATTATTAGTATTTTTAACTAGACCCCATGGACAAGCCACAGGGTAATAATTAGGAAACTGGTCCACGCAACAACGTCTATGCAGGAATGACATAAGAGCAGGCAATGAAGCAATCTTATCGTAGGAATGACATTATTAAAGCTCAGAATCAAATATTTTTATATCACCGCCTAAAGACGTTTCTTCATCAAGTCCCTCAAGGGCAAAAGTGCGAAATATACCTGATTTAGAAGGAGTATGTGCTACCCTAGAGCCTGTGTTAGGTTTTTCAGTTTCAACCTTAAAATCAGAAACATAGCCCTAGTCTTCTACTACAGTATTTGTATTTGTTGGAATTTTCTTCTCGCTAGAATAATCTTCTAACAGTGCTTTAATTTCTGCGAAATTTTGTAAATCTTTAGATAGTTGTTTTTTGAATTTAGAAAATTGTTGCTTTATTTGTTCTGATGATAAATTCTTATATCCGTCATAATGTGATGATATACGTGTTTTTCATATCGTCTCTAATATGTATTGGTGGTTAGGATTATTAGCTTTTTCACACAATGTAGAAATCTCAGTGATTTGAGTGAGTTGACACGATACATCGCTATGTAAGTTATCTTTTTCCCATCCTTTAACATTATAGTTACCGTGTTTAAGTAAATATTTTACTATTGTGACCTGCCCATACTCTGATGCAAGCATTAAAGGTGATACATCTGTATTGCTGTTAATCGTTACCCCTGCATCTAATAATGTTTTTACCGCATTTAAATTACCGTATATTATTGCTACTTCTAGGGCTACATCTAGATTAGCATTTTTAGATAAAAGATACTTTGCAATTTCTTTTCTATTTGTTAAATTTGCGGTACTTAATGGTGTGTTAAACGATATTCAGTATTAATATCAAAACCGTATATTTCAACAAATTTTTTAATTACTTCAAGCTTATTTTCGTTTATTGCTTTAAAAAAGCTTTGCTTATGAAGATCGTTTACATTTTGACCACCTTGTGCTGCTTCTTCTAAGGTTGTATTTAAATAAGTTGCTCCTTTTATTAAAAGATCACATTTAATGTCTATTTTGTAAGGTGCTTCCAAACCGGCAGTAACATTTAGTGTATTAGAACCATAATGACTAAAATTTACATTCACTCCTTTTTCTTCTACAAAATACTTTACTAAAATTAAACTTTTATTGTGTATTGCTTGTATTAGGCTGGGATTAGGTTCAAACTTAAGATGATTAAGTAAATATTCAGCTTGTGCATTATTGTTTTTAAGTGCAAATTCTAATGCTTTGTATTTATTTTACACCTTGCGATATAAGGTCTTCCATGAGATTTTTATTTAAATTCGGATCACCTAAGCTAGCTATAATATTTAATGCTGTCCCGTCTTTAGGATGAAACGCATCAAAATATTGTTTTAAATACCCTAGAGTTATTACATTTTCTGTTTTAGTAGTTCTGGCTTAGTAGTTCTTTTAATTTGAGAACCCCCTGGAGCTGTGGAGGAGTTGTGCATGATAATTTACCTTAAATTAATTTATAGCGTGCGTACTATAGATTAATCTAAGTAAATTATCAACATCTTAATTGATAGTAAAATAATTTACGATTTCTTAACTTTAAGTTGTATTTGATGGTTCTCTAATTCTACTTTACTTATATAATCAGGCGTGAAATTTTTAGCAAACTCGCCTAAAGTTTGTTCTTTAATAAAGTCTCCATAATTATCAATTATCTTAGATAAATTAAACTCGCTTATTATCTCAATTAAAATCCTGTCAGTGATAGAGAAATCGGCATCTTTGCGAGCCTGTTGTATAAAGCGTACAATGTCTCTTGCGTATCCTTCTTCTATTAACTCAGGTGTTAGCTCTAAATCAAGTATTAACAAGCTACTATTATTCTCAAAACTTGCTGCTCCTTTGATATGTGAATACGGCTCTAAAACTAGCTTATATTCGTCACTATTTAAGGTTTCACCGCATATAGCTAAACCGCCTGTGATAGCTTCCCACTCACCTTTTTTAGAAGCGGCTATAATCTCCTTCATTTTATGCGGCAAACGTTTACCAAGCATTGGGAAATTAATCGATAGTTTTTTGCTTGCGTAATTCTCTAGATCGTCACGATAAATTACCGCCTTAACATTAATTTCATCTTTAATTAAATCTTCAAAATCTTTGAGGTTGTTATTATGTTTACTGATAATAGCTATGCTAGCAAGTGGCTGCCTTACCCTGATATTTTCAGTGCTTCGGATAAATAGGCTATTACTGCAAATATCAAGCACGTTATCCATAGTAGCAACCAGCTCGTGATTTATTTCAAAGTCTGAGAGAGTAGGGTAGTTGCAGAGATGTACGCTAATCGCGTCATTGCGAGGCACTGAAAGTGCCATGGCAATCTTATGAGATACTCTTGAAATTGCTTTGTCAAGACTTGTGTCTTTCCTCGCAATGACGTTTGATTTTCCTGAGAGTGCCGTGTCGTTACGCTCCTCACAATGACGTAATCCCTTATATATCGCTTCCGAAATAATAGGCACTAGTGCCGACATCGCAATAGCCATGGTGTCTAAACATGAATATAGAGTATTATAAGCATTTTGCTTATCTGTATCTTTTTCGCTTTTCCAAAATCTAGCTCGGCTTCGTCTTATATACCAGTTATTCAAAACTTTAAAAAATTCTGAAACTGCATGATAAGCTGTTTGCGTATCGAAATTATCTAAGCTCTCTTCAATTTTTTGTACGGCTATTTTAAGCTTAGATAATATATAAACATCAAGTACGTTTTTAGAGCTAAAATTAAGCTTGCCTTTAAGCGAATCGGCATTAGCATACATCGTAAAGAAATGGTAAGCATTCCATATAGGTTTGATAAATAGACGAAGCGTATCAAATACCATTTTGCCGTCTTTATCAATTAATAGTTCCTGACCTTTAACAACGTTTGAAGATAACATCGTAACTCTTAAAGCGTCAGAGCCGTATTTATCAAATAGCTCCAGCGGATCGGCGTAGTTATTAAGACGCTTTGAAAGTTTTTGACCTGTAGAGTCTAAAATTACGCCGTGGCATATACAATTTAAAAACGGTGGGCGATCAAATAAAGCGGTAGATAGCACCATTAAAGTATAAAACCATCCGCGTGTTTGAGCTGAATACTCAACTATAAAATCAGCCGGAAAATGATCCTCAAACCACTCTTTATTTTTAAAAGGGTAATGGGCTTGCCCATATGGCATTGAACCGCTTTCAAACCAGCAATCAAACACGTCTTCTATTCTACGCATTGTTGATTTACCGGTTGGATCGTCGGGATTTGGTCTTGTCAGTTCATCGATAAACGGACGATGTAAATCAGTAACTTTAACACCAAAATCTTTCTCTAATTCCTCTATAGAGCCGTAAACGTCTATGCGTGGATATTTTGGATCATCGGACTTCCATACAGGCAGCGGCGTTCCCCAGAATCTATTACGGCTTATCGACCAATCACGGGCATTTTCAAGCCACTTACCAAATAAATTATCTTTAACATGGAAAGGTATCCAGTTAATTTGCTGATTTAACTCTACCATTCTATCTTTAAATTGCGTAACCTTTACGTACCATGACGGAACAGCCTTATATATAAGAGGCGTATCTGTTCGCCAGCAATGAGGATAATTATGAATATACTGCTCGGTTTTTAGCCAATTTCCTTGCTCTTTCAGTTTGATTATTATTTTGTCATTTGCATCAAATACTTGTAAGCCCTCTAAATCAGGAATTGCTTTAGTGAATTTACCGCTATTATCAACAGGACAAACAAGCTCAATACCTTTCGATTCACAAAGTATTTGGTCATCTTCACCAAAGCCTGGAGCCATATGTACGACTCCTGTGCCGTCACCCTCAACCACGAAATCGCCTGCAAATATCTTGAAGCTGTTTGGATGATTCTCGAAATAGTCGAATAAAGATTTATAGTTCAATCCTTGAAGTTCTGAGCCTTTAATTATCTCAAAATTTTCTTCACCGCTAAGTCCTAATTCTTTAGCATATTTAGAGACGGAATAGGCAGCTATTATATAACAAACATCATTTTTAGGGACTAATGCATAATCTATATCACTACCGACTGCTAAGGCTAAATTTGACGGCAATGTCCAAGGTGTTGTCGTCCAAGCGAGTATACGGTATTCTTTAAAAGATCCTGTGGTCGTAGCCACGGGATGAGATAGTACAAAACTCACCGTTACAGCTTTATCGGCTCGCTCACGATAAGAATTATCAAGTCTTGTTTCAAAATTAGAAAGCGGTGTTTCGCATGCCCAAGAATAAGGCATTACCCGCATAGATTCATACAATAACCCCTTATTATATAACTCCTTAAATGCCCAAAGTACGGATTCCATAAAATTCTTATCCATCGTTTTATAAGAATTTTTAAAATCCACCCATCTTGCTTGACGAGTTACATATTCTTCCCAATCATTAGCATATTTCATTACCGAAGCTCTGCAATGTGCATTAAACTTCTCTATACCAAAATTAGCTATTGCAAGACGTCCTGAAATGCCAAGTTCTTTCTCTGATTGCATTTCAGCAGGAAGACCGTGACAGTCCCAACCAAAGCGACGCTCGACTTTCTTACCTTTTACGGTTTGGTATCTAGCATATACGTCTTTCATAAAGCCGGTAAGCAAATGACCGTAATGCGGCAAACCGTTTGCAAAAGGCGGGCCGTCATAAAAAATAAATTCTGACTCTCCGTTCCTATCATCAATAGATTTTTGGAATATATTATTGTCTTGCCAAAATTTTAGTATCTCTCGCTCTAAGCCTGCAAAATCAGCATTCGAGCTAACTTCAGGATAATATTTAGTATTTGTCATTATTTTAGAAATTATTTTTAAAAATATCTTCATTATATGCAAGAGAGGTCATAATACAAGAATTTTTAAGGTATTTAAGAAAGTAATAAGGTGTATTACAGATTAAAAGATGATATAGAAATTTTGTCTAACTCAATTCATTTCACTATTAGTTACTACCTATCGTTTCAGCTTCATAAGCCGGATAATATTTGTGCTTCGTATCCTAAATACTGCCACTCTTCATTTAAATATTTAAACATTACTTCAACTCTAGTATATTTTGTTAAATTGCTAAGGCACTGTGCTTTAGATCACTTTTCTACTTTATTACTTAAATTTAGTAGGAGCTTTTGTTTTTGCTCTAAATTAATAGTTTTCATAAGAGCTAGCAAATCACAGATTTTAAATATTAAATTCTTTATTGTTATCTTTATACTATTATATCTTCATTATATTTCACTTCGTTAAATTTTTTCACTTGCATCTCTTCCTCTATCAGTGCTTTTTTATAAATTGGCTCATAGCCCTTAATTTGCCTTATACATACGTTATAATTTATAGTTGGATATGTAAATTGGTTTTACTAAAGAAATATCATCATAAGTTTTTAATTTTTTCCTAGGTGGATAAGTATATATTGGCTTCGGCTCGATTTGTTTAGTTTCTTCCATAAGCTCTTTTTCTAAATATTGTTGTTCTGTGGTATAGGCGATTTCTTTTAAACCTACATATTTCTTTTCTGTTTTATAAGAATAATATTTGTCATCATTTATCTTCTCTTGAATCTCTAAATTATTCAGAGAACAGTATCTTTAGTGTTTTTGAATTTTCACCGAAATAACTTATAGGGATAACTTGATTATTAACTAATGTTCTATCATGTTCTTTATTAGAACATTCTTTTTTAAATTGAGTTTTCATATTATGTGAATTAGCGAAGCAAAACAATATTGCAACTTAATTGTAAACTAGCCCAAGCTTTGTCTGCTGTATATATCGGATAATTTTTTCTTGTCCTTTTTCTTCCGCAAGTAAAGCCATCAAGGAAGAAGAATCAAGAATTATTGTTATGAGAAGACATTATTGGGTTACAAGTTAAAATTTAGAATTTTCTTTATTCGCTTCTTGATATTTCTGTTTTAAAAATTCATCAACCAATGATGCTGATTTAGAACCATGTTGTTTAAACAATGCTTGAGCTTCTTTTACAGTCTTATGACAAGTGATTAAATGTAATTCATTATTAACTTTATTTATAAGTTTCAATAGCATTTTTATATTTGATATGGAGTTAATATTACCCATTAAGCATATCTACGTAAACATTCTAACTATGGGGATCTTTGAAGGGGCGAGTAATTTTTTCATCTGTAAGAAAGTTTTTACTATATTTTCTACGGCAGTCTCAATCAATTTATCGGTTTCAATATAATTTTCCGATTCGTCTTGGATATAAAAAAGAATAGATGAAACATAAACCGAGAGCAATAAGCTTCTTTTGGTATAATAGTTAAAATCAAAAGATTTATCACCGGCATAACGCCAAATAGCATCACAACTACGGAATGCAACTTCAGTTCCTTGTATTGGGTTTAATGCAAAATAAGCGGCATTCTTACTATGAATAATAGGAAGTACGGTTTTGACTCTAGTCTTTACGGCCAAAGATATTTTTTCTCTTATTTTTGATGGTTCTGCTATTATCTTTAAGCTTGCTAGCATAATTTTATCTAAATACTCTTCCACGAATCCTACTATTTCGGATAAACCTTCTGGAAAAACTATTAAGCTATAGCCTTTTGCAAAACCGCATTTTTCTTCTGCTTCTTCGAGTAGTTTATTATTCCATTCATTAAACGGTAATAATTCTAATAAAGATTGCACGAAGCTTATTTTTTTGATATGGTGTTCTTCTTGAATGCTCATATTTTTAACCTTGACATATAACTGAATTATAGGGTATAGTTCAATAAACCACAATATCTTTTAAGGAGAGTAATTTTAGTGATACTAGTAAATGTTCACGCCGGTAATTGTGATAATACGCTTAAGAATTTTAAGAAAAAGCTACAAAGAGAGCTTTATTTTCGTAAGATGAAAGAACAGCGTTATTATGAAACACCTTCAGCGAAGCGTGTGCGTAAAGCACAAGAAGCAGCAAGAAGACAGAGAAAATTTGCTCGTAAAAAAATGTTTGATGAATAAAATTGCAAACAATTTTCATACTAAATATAAAGCTAGAAATATTAATATTGCTAGCTTTTTTTATTGTCATCTAGTTGCTTGACCATGTGTGAACGTTCAAGATGTCATTCCTGCGAAAGCAGGAATCCAAAAAATAGCCATACAAAATTTTATGTATTTGATGAAATAAATATAATAAAAAAAACAAGTTTTTATATGTTTGACTGGATTCCCGCTTCCGCGGGAATGACATAAAAACAATCAATGCAACAACACCCCGCTTTTGCCGAAATGACAATAAGGCACTTAAAACTTGAAATATTTTCAATTAGCTTTTTTTTATGTTATAAAGAACTGTTATAGTCATATAAACAGTATCTATGCTTAGTTATCTTAAACAAAATTTACATTCTTATTTTTCTAGTAGAGTACTAATTTTTACTTTAGCAACAGCAGCTATTATTTTTGCTTGTGCTACTTTTTATGTGATATCTTTAGAATCAAAGAATTTTAGTACGATTATTGGATTTTTATTAGTTGATTTAGCAATTTTTTTAATTTTAGGTGTTTTACTAACTCAAAAATTTTTTACTAAAAATAATAATAACGATAGTTCTAAATTACAAAATCGTATTGTAATTGCCTTTAGTTTAGTTGCAGCTATTCCAACTATAATTGTTTCGGTATTTTCTGTTTATTTTTTTAATCTTAGTGTTCAAGCTTGGTTTGATAAGAAGATTTCTACGGTTCTTGATCAATCCGTGATAGTTGCAGAATCTTATATTGCCGAGCATAAATTACAGCTAAAAGAAACGGCTTTAGCCGTTGCTGAAGATTTAAGCGATATGTATTACGATTTAATTCACAATCCCGCTTTATTTACTAAAACACTTAATACTGAAGCAGAGATGCGTTCGCTTGATGAGGCTATAGTTTTAAACAAATCTACTAATACTATAGTAGCTAATAGTTATTTAAGTTTTTCATTATCATTTGCAACTATCCCTGCACATTTAATAAAAAAAGCGGATTTAGGTGAACTGGTGGAAGTAAAATCCGATCCAACCAAAATAAGAATGCTGATTAAATTAAAAGAGTATAATGATGTGTATTTATTAGTTGGTAGATTAGTAGATAATAAAATTATCGACCATGTAGATGCAACTAACGGAGCAGCTGCCGAGTATAATAGCCTTAAAAATGAAATAGATAATATACAGATTAAGTTCTCTATAATGTTTATCTTTATTGCCTTATTACTTCTTTTTGTAGCTATAAGTTTCGGGGTTATATTTACTGCTAAAATAGTAAAACCTATTAAAAAATTAGTTACTGCAACCGATAACGTTAAAGACGGCGATTTAACAGTACAAGTGCCTGAAAATGAAGTAGATAAAGACGAAATAGGCACGCTTTATGTGGCATTTAATAGAATGATTAAGCAGCTTTCTCGCCAGCAGCGTGATTTAGTTATAGCACAGAGGGCTATGGCTTGGTCGGATGTTGCAAAAAAAGTAGCCCATGAAATCAAGAATCCGTTAACTCCTATTTTACTTGCTTCTGAAAGATTGCTGAAGAAATTTAGCCCTGAAATTAAGGAAAGGGTAGAATTTGAAAATTATTTAAAAATGATTATTCGCCATACTAACGATATTAAAAATATAGTATCCGAATTTGTTCTTTTTGCACGTCTTCCTGCTCCTAAATTTACGAAGAGTGAATTAGTTTATTTAGTTAAACATATTGTTGAAGCACGTAAATTACTTAATGATAATATTTTGTATAAATTTGAGTCTAACGTAGAACAATTTGATTTTATGTGTGATGCTACCCAAATAAATCAAGTTATGATCAATTTATTGAAAAACGCAGAAGAGTCAATAGAAGGACGAGAATCCGGGAAAATAGAAGTTACTATAGATGTTAAAGACGATTTTATTAGCGTTATTGTAATGGATAACGGTAAAGGATTCCCGCCTGAGCTAATAGGCAAAGCTACCGAAAGCTATGTTACGACCAGCAGTAAAGGTATGGGAGTAGGGCTTGCTATAGTTAAAAGAATAGTCGAAGAACATTGCGGCATTCTAGATATAGCAAACAGAACAGCAGAGGGAGCAATAATCGATATAAAATTTGATTTAAAAGAATTGGATTTAAAGGCTAAGCGTTTGGAAATGTAGTATTTTACTAGAGGATGCAGTTCTTAAAGAAAATTTAGAATCAATTATTTATCACCTAATATGAACACAAATCATAAACAAAAAGCAAAGTTATGAATGTAGAAATCACAGAGTTTTTAGCA